>QHNU01000095.1 GCA_003218525.1 Verrucomicrobiota bacterium | reverse complement strand
TTGTCTCGCCGTTTACAAAATCGACGTCTAGGTGCGCCAGGTAATTGTCCTTCTCCTTCGCCGGCGCAAAAGAGAACGTCTTGCGAATAGTCATATTCGCGGGCGTTACATATTCAAACCGCACCGCGTCGCCGGTTCTGCTTAATTTGTATTCGGGCAGATTCGGCGTCGCCGGATCCTGAAGGATCGCGCCGATCGGCAGCCGATCCGGCAAGTTCAGAGTGACGCGCTTATTCTCTTCGGCGGCGTATCTCAGCAAAACGACCTCGCTAATTCCGCCGCCGCGACTCGTCAGGTGGAGCTCGATGTCGGAGTTTCGTAACGTCTCCGTCTTCTCTACGAATGCGACCGGCGCGGGACGCGGAGAAGCTTGTGGCAGGGCTGGCGCGCTTGCAGGGATGGACGAACCAGTGGCAGTGGTTTCGCTAAGTGCCGGCGTTGGCGTCAAAATCGCATCTGCTGGTATCGGCCGCGACAGACGCTGTTTTGCGACGTAAATTTCCCAAGCCACCAGTCCCAGCACGCAGAGTGTAACTGCAATCCAGGCGGTGCGATCCATAAACTCAATCGCGCCTGATTAATCGCAGACGCAGTTACCGGCCACTGAATCTGCGGGCGGCACGGGATCAAATCCACTGCCGCCCCAAGGATGACAACGCAGCAGCCTTTTTGCTCCCAAAAAGCCTCCGCGCAGCAGACCATGCACCTCGACCGCTTGCAGAAAATATTCTGAGCATGTCGGCGCAAAGCGGCAGCCCGAGTGCGGCCCGCTGAGGAAAGAAAGGGCGGGCGAGACAACAACTTGGTAGCTGCGAACGAAAATGCGAACGAGAGCGCGCATCAGGGCGCTAGAATAGAAGCGCGATGTGCGAGGCGCAACCACTCATCTTCCAATGCGCTATACGATGCGCGGGCGGCGCGAGCAGAAGCGATTGTGACGATCCAAATTCCGGGCTCGAGCTCGTGCTGATGTTTGCGGAAAATCTCGCGTAATCGCCTGCGGATCTGATTTCTCGATACTGCACTGCCGACACGCTTTGAAGTTATAAAGCCGGCCCGAGCGGCGGCAGACTGGGACGCATTTTTCAAAATACCCAGCGTGAGAATTTCACCGCGGGCCGACGAACCCTCACTCCGCACCCGCTGAAACTCTGCATTTAGAGTAAGCCGACGCGATTTGGGAAAGCGAAAGCGTCTTTCCACCATTCACAATCGTAGCCTCTTTGCCGCTAAACAAAAAGTCTTCCCGTCGCACACTGGCAACGGGAAGACTTCGCGAAAACGATTCTCCGCTCGCGCCTACGGTGTAGGTGAAGAGGCCGGCGAGGAAGTGGTGTTGATTGTCGTATTGGATTCTGTCTTCGTCGATGTTGTCGGCGAAGGATTCACCACGGTGGTGTTACTCTCCGTCTTCTTGTCGCCGGGCGGATTGACTGTCTCCGTTTTTTGCTCACAAGCCGCCAGCAAAGATGCGGCGCCAGCCAAAATGCAGATGTATTTCTTCATAAGTTGTGATGCCCATACTGGGTCACACAAATATTCGATGCAAGGAGGCATTTCGGCCTTGCCGGGATGCAATTATGTCGGGGCCGAGAAACTTCAATTCGCCGTCAAAACGCGGGCTCAAAGGGTAGCCCGTGGGCTTCGGCAACGGCCCGAATGGTGAGTTTGCCGCCGCGCGTGTTGACGCCACCGACGAGGGCCGGCTGTTTTTTGCACGCGCCTTCGAGTCCAAGATCCGCGAGCAGCTCAACGTAACGCGCCGTGATATTAGTAAGTGCCTGTGTCGCGGTGCGGGCATATGCCGCCGGCATATTTGCTACGCAATAATGAGTTACGCCTTCTTCGATGTAGACCGGATCAAGATGAGTTGTTGGCCGTGATGTTTCCGCGCATCCGCCCTGATCGATCGCGATATCCACCACCACACTGCCCGGTTTCGTTTTCCGCAACATCGCCCGCGTGATCAGTTTTGGCGCTTTAGCTCCTGGCACCAGGACCGCACCAATGAGCAAGTCCGTCGTCGCCATCAAATCGTGCAAGTGTGCTTCGCTCGAGTAAAGGGTGTGCGCATTGTCCATGGTGATGTCGAGAAAGCGCATCCGCTCTACGTCAACCTCAAGGATGGTGACATCGGCACCGAGGCCAGTCGCCATACGCGCGGCGTTGACGCCGGCCGTTCCGCCACCTAGCACGACGACGCGCCCCGGCAAAACTCCAGGAACCCCGCCGAGTAATACGCCAGTCCCTCCGTTGTGTTTCGCCAGGTAATATGCGCCCATCACCACAGACATGCGTCCAGCAATTTCGCTCATCGGTTCCAGTAGCGGCAGACGATTGCCGATCTGAATGGTTTCGTAGGCGACGCCAGTAACACCCGACTTTAGCAACGCCTCAGTGAGCTGCTTGCTCGCGGCGAGATGCAAATAAGTGAAAAGAATCTGATCTTTGCGCAGTAGTGGCCACTCCGCCGGCAATGGCTCCTTCACCTTCACAATCATGTCCGCGCGCTTGAAGATTTCTTCGGCCGAGTCAACGATCTCAGCACCGGCTTTCGCGTAATCTTCATCCGGATAACCCGAGCCAACGCCGGCATTTCTTTGGATCAAAACAGTGTGCCCGCGACTCGTTAAAACGCGCGCACTTGAAGGTAGTAACCCGACGCGACCCTCCTGCTCTTTAATTTCTTTTGGAACGCCAACGATCATTGCCAAAAGTGATTAGTGACCAGTGAGGAGTGACGAGTCAATCGCGCCGTTGGAGCTTTCGTCGAAAGGAAATTGGGTGTCGCCTGGGTTCAAGTAATCATCCAAGCGCCGATGTTGTCGTTTCCAGTGATGGATACGTGCGAAGAGACTCATGCGAATGCCTTTCGCTCGTCAGCAATCAGTTGCCGCTAATTCAGCGACGGATCGTCCGGCGCTGCACTCAACATCTTGAACCACGGTCCGAGGCCACGCATAATATCGAACCAAAGCTTTGGCAGCTGCTCAATTTTCAGCGCGGCGCGACTTGCTTTTTGTGTAATCCAGGCGTTCTGCTTCATCTCAGCCTCGAGTTGGCCGGCGCTCCAGCCGGCATAACCGATGAAGGCACGAACCGAATTTGGATCTTTGCTGGCGCGCTCATTCGCGTCCTCAAGATTAACATTGGGATTCAGCTGCATTCCTTCGCCGCTTTTCCATTCGACTGCCGCAAACATCAGCCGGTCACGCTGGACTGGGCCGCCAAAAAAAACTGGGACGCTTTCCAAGCCGTCGAGGGGTGGTTCCGTCACCAGCTCGCTTACTTTCTTATCGAGGGGCCGATTCAAAATAATCCCGATTGCACCGTCATCCGAGCTGTGTGCCGAGATGAACAAGACCGCGCGCCGAAAATTCGGGTCGAGCATGGTGGGATGGGCAACGAGAAAAGAGCCGGCGTAGCTCTTTGAGTGTTCGCGGCCTAATTCGCGCACGTTTTTAAGTAAGAGCAGGCGCGCGACTACGCAAGTTGCCCTGCTCTCATGCAAGCCGCCAAAACAATATGAGTCCGGTCCGGCTCGATGTGCTTCCCAATTACTCGCACGCCGCGCAAACTAGATGTGGTCAACGCCGATGCTGGCGAGATGCCTGTCATTCGCTCGGGATGACACGCCGGCGCTGCTTACTTTTCGGCTCACGTCCTCCGCTCCCGCACCGGTTGCCGATCACGCAATTCGTAGATGGCATCTGCCGTAATCTCGGACCGCCACGGCATGGCTGTCGCCGTGATCAACTTCTGCGAATTGAGCGGCAAATGATCGAGCAGGGCATTTCGCCGTTCGGGATCGAGCTCGCCGAAAATGTCATCGATCAGAAGAAGCGGTGCTGTTTTATCGCTGAAACGGTGAAACGCTTCAGCTTGCGCGATTTTAAGAGCAAGCGCGGCACTGCGTTGCTGCCCTTCCGAGGCGTATTGCGGCGCCCGCATCCCATCAATCCGCAATTCGAAATCGTCCCGATGCGGACCGACAACCGTTTGGCGCAATCGCGCTTCTTCTTCTCGAGAATGCACCAGATCCCGCCGGAAATCCTCGCTGGCCCCGGGAAGAAACTGCAGCTCAAGTGTCTCGTGACCGCCGCTGATTCGCGCATAAGCCGCAGTGGCAGACGGCGCTAAAATCGCCGCGATTTCCTGACGCAGTCGAAGCAACTGCGCACCGTGGTGAAGGAGCATGGAGTCGTACGCGGCCCGTTCGCGGGTGCGTGGCATTAGAGATTTCAGGAGCGCATTCCGCGCGCGCAAAGCTCGTTCGTAAGCGCGCAGCGTTGGCCGATAAGTGACGTTGATTTGCGTGCCGAGAAAATCGAGATACCGGCGCCGGGCGTCGGATCCGCCGTGCACTAATTCAATGTCGGAATTGGCGAAGGAAACGACCCGGGCGATACGCAAATATTCCTGAAAAGTACGCTGCTCCACCCGGTCAAATGTGACCCGACGTTGCAATCTTCCATAGCGAAACTCCAATTCGTGGCCGTCGAAGATCCCGCGCAAGCCGAACGAATTTTTTCCGACCTGAATCGCGGGCGCGAGTGAAGAAACGCGCTGCGATTGCAGTCGCAACAAAACGCACGCCGCCTCGAGGATTGTCGTCTTGCCCTGCCCGTTCAGGCCAAGAAAAAAATTGGTGCCACGGGCAAGGTCGACAGCCAAATTTTCAAAGCAGCGGAAATCGCGCAGGCGCAGATCGGTCAACATCGAAATGACGGCACGTTGAACGTTGATGGCCAATCATTGACAGCGAGTTTCACCGTCCAGATTATGACATCAGCATGCGGAGGATGCATTCGGCTGTGAGAATTTTGTTGCGGCAGTTGGCAATAGCGCGTACTAGCACCGCAGCTTTCTAGGATTGTTCTGGGGGGAACAGCCGCCCTTCGCGCCCATTCGGGTGCGGAGGGCGGTACTTCTTCGGCGAATGGACGATCGGCTTTCTTTGCGGCGACATTTCAGCTGGACGTTTGCTTTGATGATCATCGTCCTGAGCGGGATCGCGGCTGGCGTTTTTGTTTTCGAGCGCTGCACCTCGCTCCCGGGCCGGGCGGCCAAGACGAGCGTCGATCAGCTGGAGCGGTTGGGCCGCGACGTGCGGAACACGATCGTGCAGATCGCGCAGATTCAGCCGCGGGTCACGATCAATGAACGGGTTTACTTTGAGCAAACCACGGCGGTGAGCGAGCTCGCGCTTGTCTCGCAGCGGCTCGAGGTGGAACACGAATTTCTACATACCTGGGCTGGCAGTTCGAAACGGTTGCGATTGCATGGAACATTCACGGCCAAGGCCGGCTTCGATTTGCACCAGGAAATCAGCGTGAACGTGCAGCCCGAGGGAATCGTGGTGCGTCTTCCGCACGCTCAAATTCTCGGCCTCGAACAAAACGCTGTCGACGTGCTCGCATTTGAAAACGGCTTTTGGAATCCGATTTCCGGCGCAGATGTTCAATCAGAGCTAACCACGCTCGACAAACTGGCGCGCGACCAGACCAGCGAGCGCAACCTTCCGGAACAGGCTGAAGATGAATTTCGCAAACAAGTCACCAGTCGTGTAAGGACCGCCTCTCCAATTCACGTCATGTTTTACAATGTAAACGCGCGCCAATGATGTCGCTTTCCGCCGCCTTACTTCGCCGATAAAACAGCGTCATGCCCGCACGAAAAAAACTGCTGCTCGCGCTCAGCTTTATCCTGCTGGCATTGTCGCTCGCCAGCTTATTGGCGCCACCGATCATGGAGCGCAGCATCCCGATTTGGCTGCGCTTTGAAGCCGCACGTTCCGGGTTGGCCATTAGCTTCAGCGACATTCATGCACGTTTTCTGCGACCGATCGAAATTCGAAACCTGCAAATCACGAGTGCAGGAGTTGGAGGCGTTCATTTTGAATTCACCGCACCAAGGGTTGAAGCAGGTCTGGGCCTTGCCGCCATTTTCGGCACGAAAAACAAGTCGCATCCGCTGCGCTCGATTCGTGTGAAACATGCGCGCATTTTTTTGCGCAGTAGGGCTATGGAATCAGCCCAGATTATTCAATGGCCGACTTTGGCGGCACTGTTGCCTGCCCGTTTCGAAATTTCGGCCGATGAAATTCGTTTCGAACAGCCGCTGGCCCAGGTGGAATTGCGAGATGCGACTATTTTCGCAGCGACTACTCGGAGCGGAGTCGTTTCGGCCAGCTCCATCGCCATTCGCGCGCCGCTCTTACAGAAAATTTTTGCGGATGTTCACGGCGTCGCACGATGGGAGGACGATCATCTCACCCTCGGTTCACTCCGTCTCATCGATGGGCTCACGATTGATTCACTCATGTTCGATCTCAGTCGCCTGGCGGCGGCGCGCCTCGGAACAGAATTGAGCGTGAGCGCGTTTGGCGGCCACATTCGCGCCAATGTCACGACCGAACGCAACGAGAAAGCACGGATCTGGGAATTGGCCGGCACCGCATCAGGAATCTCGCTTTCAAACCTGGCAACGGCGCTGGGGGCAACCGAACCAGTGCATGGATCAGTTCGTGCATCAAAATTCACTTTCCGTGGCGATCCTCGCGACGTTTTGCACGCGACGGCCTCAATTTGGACCGAACTGATCGATTTCAGTTGGCGGGAACGAAGAGCTGACGCCATCATGCTCGGCGCCAATTTTTACGGACGCACCATTCAGGTGCAGCAGTTCTATATCAAGCAACGTCGCAATGAATTGACTTTGAGCGGTGAAACCGTTGTTGGCGCGGACTGGCTTAATCCCGATTTTCGTGGCGACATCGTTGCCTCGGTGAATGATCTGGGGCAGTTCGCCGAACTTTTCGGCGGGTCAGCTGACGCTTTCGCTGGCTCGTTGTCTGTCCGCGGCCGCGTCCACACACGTGAGCGAAGCATCGATGGCGAACTCGCAATCACCGGTGATGGGTTAAAGATTTTCCAAGCCCCAGTCCATTCCCTCACCGCTCGCGTTGGTCTCGATTCGAAGCGAGTGCGGCTCGATCAATTCGAATTGAAACGGGACGATGATTTTTTGCGCGCGCAAGGCAGTGTCGATTTTGGCCATAATCGCGCGATTGAATTATCAGCGGAATTTTTATGCCGCGAACTCAGCGATTATCCAATGCAAGCGCCACTGCTTGGAAAATTGGTCGGACCTCTCAAAGCAAAAGTTGAATCGAGCGGTGATGCGACCGAATCCCGAACAACGCTCTACGCCCAGGCGAATCCATTCTCGATCTCTGCCCAAGGATCGTGGCACGATCAATCGTTCACGATTGATCAGCTCGACATCGACGAAGGTGATCTTAGGGCCGGATTTGCGGGCGAGGTTGTTCTCACCGAACCGGGGAAACCGCGCGTCACTCTCTCACCCACGACCCAGTTGCGCGCCGATCTCGCAGAAGATAACGCCTCTTGTCTTCACGGCATTCTTTTGACCCGAAGCGACGCCGGAAAGCCATTCTCGAAAATCGTCATCGAGGGTAACAAGTTCTTGCTGGACGCAACGGGTCCGCTAACCATGTGCGGCGAAAACGAAGACGGCCAGCCTTTGCGGATCAACATTCCCGCTCCCGCGGAGCCATCCCCTACTCCATCTCCGACCCCTTAGCGGCAATGGCTTCGGTTAGAGTCGCGGATAGCCAGCGGGATAACTTTTCCTGAAGTTCGGCGTTGAGCGTGACGCAAAAATTCGCTCCCGCATTAACGCACACTGGTTCCCCAGCCCCGCCTTCGAAGATTAACTCCACCGGCGTTTGCCCAGGCGAGGAAGAAAGAATCTCGCGGACTTCACGCAACTCCTCGCTCCCGGCATCGGGCGAGAATCGAAGACACAGCGGGACAATGGGATTGGAGGGTTTGTCATTTTGCCTGCTCGGACTCTCAGTCGAAAGGATCCGCAGTTTTTCCGCCGTAGCGCGGAGCGACTCGTCCCGCAAATCGAGTTTGCCGCGAATAGCGACCACGTTGCCGGGAACAAGATTCTCCGCGCATTCCAGGTAAAGCTCGTTCCAGATCACGAGCTCAAGCGTTCCGGTGAGATCCTCGATCCAAATAACCGCGAATGGTTTGCCTTCCTTCTTCGTGAATTTTTTATCGACCTGCGAAATCGCACCGGCGACCCGGAAGCCGGTCCGGTCTGACAATTCACTCAGTGACGTGATCGTCTGATAATTTCCTTTAGCGATCGCCTCTGCGTAGGCATCAAGCGGATGGCCGGTGACGTAAAAACCGAGCAACTCTTTTTCGTAGGTCATTTTTTCCCGATCGGTCCACGGCGTTACCATTCGCTTACGCGCGTATGGGAGTTCGTCGGGCGCGTGCCCGAAAAGAGAAACCTGACCGGCGGCGCGATCACGATGGGCGGAAGCGGAGGCGGAGAGCGCATCATCGATGCAGGCAATTAGCTCGGCGCGTTCGCGATTGAGAAAGTCAAAAGCGCCGGATTTCACGAGGCTTTCCAGCATCTTTCGGTTTGCAACTCGCGAATCGAGCCGACTACAAAAATCCTCCAGTGTTTTGAAGTCCTCGTTACGTTCGCGCTCGCGAATTGTCACTTCCATTGCTCCTTCGCCGACGTGTTTGATCGCGGCCAGCCCGTAGCGAATGGCCTCCTCTGTCGGCGGGGCCTTTTGCCCGTTCCCTTCCCCTTTGTCGGAACTCGGCACCAGCGCTTCCGGGATAAACTTAAGCCCGCTGCGATTTACATCCGGCGGCAGAATGGTGATTCCCATCCGTTTGCATTCCGCAACCAGCACGGCAATTTTCTCCGTGTTGTTGATTTCATTGCTGAGCAATCCAGCCATGAACTCGATTGGATAGTTCGCCTTTAAATAGGCCGTTTGGTAACTGATCAAACCGTAGGCGGCGCTGTGACTCTTGTTGAAGCCGTAGCCCGCAAACTTCTCGAGGAGATCGAAGATCGCGTTCGCCTTTTTCTCCGGAATATTGTTGGTGCGTGCGCAACCGGCGATGAAGTTGGCACGTTCTTTCGCCATTTTTTCCTTGTCTTTCTTTCCCATGGCCCGCCGGAGCAGGTCGGCTTGACCGAGCGAATAACCGGCAAGTTTGCTGGCTGCGGCCATGACTTGCTCCTGGTAAATCATGACCCCGTAGGTATCGGCGCAGATTTCCTCCAGGAGCGGATGCTCGTAACGAATTTGGGTCAGCCCTTTCTTGCGCTTGATGTAGTCGCCGATCAGTTCCATCGGACCCGGTCGATAAAGCGCGATCAACGCGATAATGTCGTCGATCTTCTGCACCTCGAATTGCTTCGATACCGAAGTCATACCGCCGGATTCCATTTGAAATAGCCCGATCGTCTCACCTCGGTTGTAGAGCCCGAAGGCAGCCGCATCATTCATCGGAATATTTTTCAATGAAAAATCCGGGACTCGTTTTCGAATCAAAGCAACGGTGTCTTCAATCACCGTCAGCGTTTTCAGCCCGAGGAAATCCATCTTGAGCAACCCGAGATCATTGAGCGGACCCATGGCGTACTGGCTGACAATGTCGGTGCCATGGGTGTCGCGGCAGAGCGGGACGTAATCGGAAAGATCGCGGTCGGCGATGACAACACCGGCGGCGTGCACACCGGAACTACGGGAAAGACCTTCGAGCGCCATGGCGTACTCGATGAGCTGCTTGGTCTGCGGCTCGGTCCCAACTGCTCGTTTCAGCTCCGGATTTCTTTCGACAGCAGAACCGAGTGTGATGTTGAGCTCGTTAGGGATCATCTTCGCGATCCGATCGGCGTCGCGATAACTCAGTCCCATGACACGCCCGACATCACGCACCACACTGCGGGCCTTCAATTTCCCAAAGGTGATGATTTGCGAGACACGCCGTTCTCCATATTTCCGCCGGACGTAATCGAGGACCTCACCGCGCCGGGCTTCGCAAAAATCGACATCGATATCCGGCGGCGAGATCCGCGCCGGATTAAGAAAGCGTTCGAAAATTAATCCGTACTGGAGGGGATCGATATCGGTGATCCCCAATACATAGGCCGCCATCGAGCCGGCAGCGGAACCGCGGCCGGGCCCCACTGGTATTCCCCGCTCTTTGGCGAAGTGAATGAAGTCCCAAACAATGAGGAAATAGCTGACGAACCCGGTCTTCTCGAGAACGTCGACTTCATAGTCGAGTCGTTTAATCAATTCTGCATCGCTCGCCGCCCGTTCACCGTAGCGTTCATGCAAGCCTTTGTAGCAAAGTTCGCGCAGGTAGGCTTCGCGCGTTTTGCCCTCCGGCGCCGGGTACTCGGGATACTTCGATCGGCCGAATTCGAGCTCGAGATTACAGCGGGCGGCAATCTCAACTGTGTTGCTAATGGCATCGGGAAAGTCACGAAAGATTTCGCGCATTTCTTCGGGGGATTTGAAATAAAGCTCCGGCTCATAGCGCATTCGATCTTGGTCCTCCACTTTCGCACCGGTGTTAATACACATGAGAACATCGTGCGCTCGATGATCGCTTCGGCGCAAAAAATGAACGTCGTTCGCTGCGACCAGGCCGAGCCCAAATTCTTTCGCGAATTTCGGCAAGTGGGTGTTGCAAATCTTTTGCTCAGCGATGCCGTGATCGTGTAGCTCGATGAAGAAATTCTCCGGACCAAAGATGTCCCGATACTCGGCGGTAACACGTTGCGCCTTCTCCAGCTTGCCGCGTTGAATCGCAGTATTGACCTCGCTCGCCAGACAGCCGCTCAAGCCGATCAAGCCGGCCGAATGCGCCGCCAATAATTCCTTGTCAATGCGCGGACGATGATAAAAGCCGTCGAGATGTGCGGCCGAGACGAGCTTGACCAGATTCCGATAGCCAGTCTCGTTCTCCCCCAGAAGGGTAAGATGGAATATTGAGTCTCTTCCGAGGGCTTTATCTTTGTAAGAACCGGTCGTGATATAGGCCTCGCAGCCGATAATCGGTTTGATCCCGGCCGCCATCGCGCTTTGATAAAAATCGATCGCGCCGAACAGGTTGCCGTGATCGGTGATCGCAATCGCCGGCATCTCCATCTCGACTGCCTTCTTCATCAGGTCCCCCATCCGGACGGCGCCATCCAAGAGGGAGTATTCGGTGTGCAGGTGGAGATGAACGAAGGAGTCGCGGGGCATCCGTTTTCAATATAAACGAGGCGATCAATTCGTCGATGTTTGGCGCAGAAAATTGGTGAAAAAATGAGTGTTGCCAGCGCGTCGGCTCGTTGCTATGAGAGCGCGTGCCGCGATCCGCTTTGGAATTGCAAAACGTCGCGCCGACGCAAGTTTACCTTCAATGAAAAAGCTCGAAGCGATTATCAAGCCGTTCAAACTCGAGGAAGTAAAGGAGGCTCTGGCCGAGCTTGGGATCGAAGGGATG
>QHNU01000225.1 GCA_003218525.1 Verrucomicrobiota bacterium | reverse complement strand
GAGGCGATTGCGAGCTCCGTTTCAAAGGCCGGATCACCTTCGCCAAGGATGATCAGGCGCACGTCATCGGAGAGCATCCGGTCGAACAGCGGCGTAAGAATGCCGAAACCTTTTTCGGCCACAATGCGCGCCACCATTCCGAACACGGGGCCGCGCGGTGCCGGCGCCAGCTCCAGATCGGCCAGCAGCGCGTCACGGCAAATCGTTTTGCCCCAAAGCTTTTTCGGGCCAAAATGCGCCGGAAGAAACTGGTCCGTTTCTGGATTCCAGCGCGCGTAATCTGCCCCATGCAAGATTCCGCTCAACTTGTGCGCGTTCTCCCGCAGCACGCCATCGAGTCCACAGCCAAATTCCGGCCGTAAGATTTCATGCTTGTGATGTTCGCTTACGGTGGTGATGCGATCGGCGAAGAGAATCCCGGCCTTCAGAAAATTCAGGCGTCCGGCCCCGGAGTGAAAAATAGCGTTGCGGCAGATTCGTTAGAGCAAAATCAAGTCCCCAAAAACTTCCCTGCTCCGCGATTCGGTGAATGGTGAGCACAGTCGAGAAGGGCAAATTGTGGGCGCGAATATAAACGGGAACGAGCGCGGCCGCCCAATCGTGCAGGTGTAAAATTTGCGGAACCGGCGTCAGCCGGCGAGCCAATTCCACCGCCGCTTTGTTAAAGAAAATAAAACGGGCAGCGTTGTCTTCGTAGGGCACTCCGTGTTCGGCGTAAATTTCCGGACGATCAAAAAACTCATCACACCGGACAAAGAACAACTGCACGCCACTCGAGGTGCGTCCCTCGAGATATTCGGCCACATAATTCTTTTCCCCTACTCGAACATCAACCGTGACGCCGGTATCGTTTATCTCCGCATCCGCGTTCTCGCGAATTTCGCGATAGAACGGCAGAACCACCCCAACTTCGTGATCGCGTTCCCGCAGTTCATGCGGAAGCGCCTCGAGAACATCGATAAGCGCCCCTGCGCGCTGCAATGGCGGTGCTTCCGCGCTGATCATAATATCCGCATCCTTTTAGGATTCTACCGAGTACTCGTGCTTGAGCCAATCGAGCGCCTCTTCTCGCGATTTGAGCGTTCCTTCGAGCTGGCGCGTCTCTACCGCCTCCAGGATCTCGCCAAATTTCGGGCCCGGCTTCATCCCGAGGGCAACGAGATCGTCACCCGTCACCAGGGGCGGCGGAATGATCGGCTGATTGGCGAACTCCTCCTTTTTGCGGACGAGGAAATCATAGTTGTCGAGCATGGCGTGGCTACTTGCGCAATCGACCCGGTGCAGCTCCAACTCCTCCTCAAAGGTGGGCCGCGCCATGAACCGCTTCAGTTTGGCCACACGCATCCGGGGAACATCTTTGAAGACCATGTGCTGACGAACCATTTCGACGGTGGCATCAATCTCCGCCCGGGAAAAACGGAGCCGTTCCATGATCTGCTCCGTCATTTCCGCGCCTACGCGATCGTGGGCGTTGAAACGAATTCGGCCGGTTTCGTCCACGCTCGCGGTCGGCGGTTTCGCGACGTCATGGAGAAGGACGCTGAAAACGAGCGGCAAAGAAACTTTTTCCGGCAACAATTCGAGCATTAAACGGGTGTGCTGAAACACGTCGCCTTCGGGGTGAAACTGCGGCGGTTGTGCGCAGCCTTTCATCGATTCGATCTCCGGGATAATCGCGCGCAACAATCCGCTGGCATCGAGCAAATCCCACCCCCGCAGTCGATGAGGGGAAAGAAAAATACGTACCAGCTCGTCACGAATTCGTTCCGCGCTGATTTGTGTAATCGCCGGCGCATTTGCGACGAGCGCATCCCAGGTCTTTTGCTCAATTTGAAAATCGAGCGTTGTCGCGAAGCGGACTGCACGCAAAAGCCGGAGCCGATCTTCGCTAAACCGCTGCGCCGGCTGGCCAATAGCCCGGATCAATTTTGCTTCGAGGTCGGCGCGGCCACCAACGAAATCAATCACCGTATTGTTTTCGGGATCGAAAAACATGCCATTAACCGTGAAATCGCGTCGCTGGGCGTCTTCTTCCGGCGATGAAAAATGCACTGTCGCCGGTCGGCGTCCATCCAAGTAGGCATCGTCGGAACGGAAGGTCGCGACTTCGAATTGAAATTCGTTTTCTACCACAATAATCACGCCGAAGTGGGCCCCGACGGCATGCGTGCGCAGAAAAATTTTCTGCACCTGTTCGGGCCGTGCATCCGTCACGATGTCAATGTCCTTGGGCGCGCAACCGCGAACCATGTCGCGGACGCACCCGCCCGCGAAATAGGCAATGTGGCCCGAGCCGCGCAAACGGGAACAGATCTCTCGCGCCGTTTGTTCCATGAGCAATGTTTTCATCCGATACGGGGCGGTTCACCGAACCGTTCGTTTTACCTTGCGAGAGCGGGCGATTGAGGTCAATCGCCCCTACCTACTCGGCGGTTGGCGCGACGCCTTTGTTTGACCGCAGCGAATAAATGATGAAACAGAAGACCGCAATGCAAATGCAGGAATCGGCGACGTTAAAGGCCGGCCATGGGTGAGCAAGCGGCACATGCAAATCGAAGAGCAAAAAATCGACAACGTGTCCGTAGCTGAGGCGATCGGTGAGATTCCCCAGTACGCCGGCCAGTAAAAGCGCCAGCGAAACATCCCGCCAGGCGTCTTTCCGGCTTCTCTTGCGCAGCAGGAGCGAAGCTACTGCGATCAATGCGATCGAAGAGAGAGCGACAAAAAACAGGTTGTTATTCTGAAATGAGCCGAAGGCCGCGCCGGTATTGGGCACGTTCACCAGATTGAACCAATTCGGAATAACCTTTCGGGGCGATTCCGGATCGATATGCTGCAAAATCCAGCGTTTCGTCAGTTGATCCAACGCATAGAGCGGCAACGAAAGAAAAATGATCCATCTCATGCGGAAGAGAGACGCGCCTGAATGACATCTTCACACCGATCGCACAAATCCGGACGGGTCCGGCTTTTTCCCACGGTTTCGCGATGCCGCCAGCAACGTGCGCATTTAGCGAAGGAAGTCCTTTCTACCACCGCAGACGGCTCATTTGCCTCTTCAAGAACCAGTTCACCGATGATGAAAAATTCCTCAAGCTCGTCTCGCGATATTCCATCAATGAACTTGCGCTCGGACCTCAGAACGACACGCGCCTCAAGTGAATTGCCGATTAATTTTTGCTGCCGCGCCTTCTCTAAAGCCTGGCCAATCACGGCACGCAGTTTCAATAAACGATCGATAACTGCATTGACATAGGCATCGCTCGGCGGCGCGCCCATTTCCGGAAACAGCTGTAAATGAATTGATGCATTACCGTCAAGATATCGCCAGGCTTCTTCGCTCGTGAACGCGAGTACGGGCGCCAGGAGACGGCACAGCGCATCATAAATTCGGTGCATCGCCAATTGCGTTGCACGTCGCCGGGGCGAGCTCGCCGCATCGCAATACATCCGATCCTTGGTGATATCGATGTAGAGACTGCTGAGATCGACGGCACAAAATTGATTGATTGTGTGATAAACCTTGTGGAACTCGAATGATTCATAGGCGGCCCGACAATCGCCAATCACATCATCAAGTCGATCGACAATCCAGCGATCGATTAGCGTTGTAGCCGCGGTCGTTGACTGCGGGCCGGCGTCAGCGACACCGGCTACAGGAAAATCAAACAAATTGCCGTGCAAGATACGGAGCGTGTTGCGTATCCGGCGATAGGTGTCCCCCAGGCGGGTGAACATTTCCTCGGAAAAAGGAACGTCGTCCGTGTAATTGATGCTACTCGCCCACAGGCGCACCAGATCCGCGCCATGTTTACCGACGAAATGGCTGGCTTCCACCGGTTTATCGTAGGTGCTCGATTTTGAAATCTTCTTTCCATCCAGATCTACGACAAAGCCGTGAGTGACGCACGTCTTGTACGGAGCGCGGTTATTCAGCGCGACACTGGTCATGAGCGAAGACTGAAACCAGCCACGATGCTGATCGGTTGCTTCGAGATACATCTCGGCTGGATCATGTAATTCGGGACGCTTGGCGCAAACGGCCCGATGCGAAACACCGCTATCGATCCAAACATCGATGGTGTCATTTCCTTTCCTTGTTCCGGAGCGCAAACGAAGTTCACCAGGCAGATCCGAGTCGCACAATTCGAACCAGACGTTTGATCCACGCGCAGCAACCAAATCAGCGAGCCGGCGAATCCAATCGGCATTTAAGATCGGGTCGCCCGATCCAGAATAGAAAACGGGAAGCGGCACGCCCCAGCTTCGTTGGCGTGAAATGACCCAGTCCGGCCGGGACTCGACCGTGCCGGCGATCCGGTTTTCGCCCCACAGGGGAATCCAGTCGACCTTGGTAATGGCATCGAGCGCGGCTGCGCGCAGATCATCGATCCGAA
>QHNU01000224.1 GCA_003218525.1 Verrucomicrobiota bacterium | reverse complement strand
TATAACACGGCAGTGAATTATCGGGGAAATGCGCCCGCCTTCGAAACGGCGCGGTTACAGTTGCCACCACATTCACAGTCGATTGCCGAACCGTTGCGCAGCGACATTGCTCCGACGGCCACGAATACAGCGGCAACCATTGCCATCCCCGGTCAATGAGACCGATCGGCGTTTTCGATTCCGGCATCGGCGGACTGACCGTCGTCAAAGCGCTGCGGGATCTGCTCCCAGAGGAAGAAATTTTCTATATCGGCGACACCGCCCGGCTTCCTTATGGAACTAAGAGCGCAAGCACGGTCGAACGCTACAGCTTCGAAATTGCTGATATGCTTCTGGCGGAAAACGCGAAGATTATCGTCGTGGCCTGCAATACGGCTTCGGCCATTGCCCTCCCCCTTCTGCAAGAGAAGCTGAGTATCCCCGTGGTCGGCGTAATCCAACCTGGAGCCGCTGCGGCTGCGAGCGCGACAAAGAATGGTCATGTTGGTGTGATCGGCACCCGAGCCACGATCGAAAGTTGCGCCTATGAAACCGCCCTGCGGGCAATCGACAAAAATCTCCGGATCATCGCCCGCGCCTGCCCTCTGCTTGTCCCGTTGATCGAAGAAGGATGGTTACGCGATGATGTCACTGATCGCGCGATCGCCCGGTATCTCGCACCACTGGTCGATTCGGGGATCGATACGCTTGTTCTGGGTTGTACGCATTACCCGCTGTTGCGGGACGCTTTCTCGCAATTCCTCGGCTCCGAGGTTAATTTAGTTGATTCGGCGCAGAATTGCGCCCGCGCCGTCACTCAGTTGCTGGAGGAGAAACAAATCGCCACGACCGACACGACGCAGACAGCGAGATTAACGGTCGCACTCACGGACAAGCCGGATGCATTCCTCGATATTGCGCGAGAATCGTTGCAGCTCGAACTAGGTGAAGTTCTCGTGCGCGATCCGGCGGAACGACCGCGCCATCGCTAACGGCGCTTTTTCGCTTTCGATTGCACCAGAAAATAAGAGTGATCGATCATTTCGACAATGGCCGCACTATGAATCGCGCCGTCGAGAATCACCGTGTTCCAGTGCTTCTTGTTCATGTGATATCCAGGTAAGACTTGCTCGTAACGGTCGCGCAGCTCGAGTGCACGATCGGGATCACATTTTAAATTCACGCGCGGCGGCACAGCATCGAGCGAGAGCAGCGCAAACATTTTTCCGGCAACTTTGAAGACGAGCGTGTCCTCGCCAAACGGCGTGCCTTCAGTTACCCGCGGTTTGGCGAGGCAGTATTCGCGAAACTGCTCGGCATCCACGGCCGATTAGCACCGGGCAGTCCTCTCCATCGGCGCGAGATTCGCCACTGATGGACCGTTTAACACTTTACCGAATGCGTCGAAACGCGATCCGTGACACGGACAATCCCAGGTTTTCTCAGTTCGGTTCCAGTGCACAATACATTTCAAGTGCGGGCAGACCGCCGTCATCTCATGCAACGCCCCAGCCTCATCCCGATATGCCGCAATTTTGTGCAAGCCGCGTCGAACAACCGCTCCCTCGCCGGGCTTTAACGCCTCGGCCGCATGTGCATCACCACCCGTGAAATAATCGATGTATTGCTTTGCAACATTGACGTTCTCCTTCGCGAAGTCAGGCGCCGTTCGCAAGGTGATCCGCGATGGGTCGTAAAGCTTTGCCCAAGCGTGATCGCCACGGCGGATTAATTCGGAAATTAGCATTCCGGCAATCGCCCCGTGTGTCATGCCGTTGCCGGAATCACCTGTGACAACGTAAACATTTCTCTCATCCGCCGGATTTCGACCGATGTAGCCAAGGCTGTCGACTGGCTCCATCACCTGGCCCGACCAGCGGAACATGACCTGCCCGGCTTTGGGCCAACGGACACGAGCCCACTCTTCCAGTCGATCGAAACGAGCTTCGAAATCGTTAGCCTGTCCGCTCTTGTGATCTTCGCCCCCGACGATGAGAACCTCGTCAGCACTGGTATCGCCGTCAGCGAGCCGCACATAATGGTATGGCACCGGCCCTAAACCGCGCTCCATTCCGGCCCGTTCGGCCGTATCCCAAAATAGGGCTCGTGTAACATCGCCGCGCCGGACGCGCAATCCAATGACGTAACTCATGTACGGCGCTTGTTTCGTGTGAATGACATAGCGATCGTTGATGGGAGAATTTGTCGCCACTACTACCGACCCGGCACTCACATTCAGTTTCTGGCTCGTTCTGACCCTTGCGTTAGCTCCGCCTATCGCTTCCTCCACCTTTGTGCCGGTGAAAATGCGACCGCTCCGGCGCGTGATCGCCGCGGCCAGGCCGGCCAAATATTTCAATGGATGAATCTGACCCTGACGCGGAAACCGGATTGTGCGGTAGGTATCAAAATCCTCGATCGGCGCGCGCTCAACCCATTCTACCGCCAAGCCGGCTCGTTTACAGGCCTCGAATTCCCTCTCAAGATTGTTGAGCGATTCGTTCGGTGGTTCAAACAAATATCCATCGAGCCGCTCGAGGCCGCAGTCGATCTCCTCAGTAGCCGCGATTTTTTCAACGCGATCAATCGCGGCGCTGTGACTTTGCGCGGCCATGCGCGCGCCGTCTTGGCCGTGATATTTCTCGAGATCGTAATACCGATCGTCGAGCGCATTCACCAGATGGGCCGTGGTGCGGCCAGTCATACCACGTCCGATTAATCCATCATCCAATACAACCACCTTTTGACCGGATCGGATCAGTTCGTAGGCAATGGAGAGCCCGGCAATTCCGGCGCCGACAATGCAGGTGTCCGCGCTTGTGTTTTCACGGAGCGGATTCAGTTGATCCCTGGACGTGGTCGCTTCCCAAAACGACAAATTCGCTCCCGCTCGTTCTTCTTGACGTTCCTCCGCCGCCATTCGTCGCCCCCCCAGTGACTACGCCAGCCGGGCGAGCAGGAGTTGTAAAAGATCGGCGATTTTTACGCGCTCTTGCTTCATTGAATCGCGATCGCGCAAGGTCACGGTATCGCGCAGCACGTCGCCTTTTTCGCCGAGCGTTTCGAAATCGATGGTCACACCG
>QHNU01000223.1 GCA_003218525.1 Verrucomicrobiota bacterium | reverse complement strand
GGAACTTGATCGAGATAAAATCCCGTCTTCTGCGCCCTTAAGGGATCGATCCGGAATTTTACCCCGCAGATTTCCAGATCGGTCTCGATAGCAAACCCGCGCAAGACCGCACTGACTAATTCGAGACCTTCCGCCCGTCGAACAACCGCGTCATCCCGTTCGATCAAAATCTTTGCTCCAAGGGTTTCGCAGATGGCGTCGGCGATAGACTGCTTTCGTTGATCCATCGCCAGCGTTGTTAATTGCAAAACGAACTCTTCCCCGTAGCGATCCAGGATTACCCCAGGTAATCCATCGCTTTCACTCCAGACCACACGATGTAATCGAGGATTTACACCGCGATGCGCGCGATATTCGACGGCTTGCTCGATTCGACGTTTGAAAAAATCGGTATCCAAATCTTGTCGCCGATGCGAGAAGCGACGGGCCACAATTTGAGACTTCGAATTCCAGATCGCGCTTCCCAACATCCGATCCTTGCCATCTTTGATAGAAATCACGCCACCATTTGCCGGCTGACCAAACACTTTCAAAACCTCGCTCGAGAAGACCCAGTCGTGTCCGTGCAAAATGCGCGCGCGGGGTTTGACGACGATTCCAGCCATGGCGCGATCATCCGCGCACGCGCTTCATATTTCGCACGCCGATGGAAGCGTTACGCGAAATTAAATTAACTGGGATCAAGAAACTCCGCAGCGGCAAAGTCCGGGAAGTTTTCGATCTCGGAGAGAATTTGCTTTTAGTCGCGACCGACCGGCTTTCGGCCTTTGACGTGATTCTACCTGACCCCATTCCCGGTAAAGGCGCAGTTTTGAATCAAATCTCCGCCTTCTGGTTTCAACGATTCACCTTTGCAAAGAATCATTTCATCACCGCCGAGTTCGATAAATTTCCAGAACAATTGCGACCGTTTCGCGATCAATTAGCCGGTCGATCGATGCTCGTGAAAAAGACACAACCACTCGCGATCGAATGTGTGGTCCGGGGCTATCTTGCCGGCTCCGCTTGGAAGGATTACCAGCAAACCGGCGCGGTTTGCGGCGTCAAGTTGCCGGCAGGATTGGAACTGGCGTCCAAATTGCCAGGACCGATCTTCACGCCAGCAACAAAGAGCGAAGCCGGTCATGACCTGAATATCGATAGCGGAGAAGCAGGACGACTAATTGGCGCCGAATTGATCGAGATCGCTCGCGATCTCAGTTTAGAGATCTATAACCAGGGAAGCCGTTATGCAGCCGAGCGTGGAATTATCGTCGCCGACACGAAATTCGAGTTCGGCCGGCGCGACGACGAATTGCTGCTGATCGACGAATGTCTCACGCCGGATTCATCGCGTTTTTGGCCAGCCGATCAATATCGCGTCGGCGTTAGCCCGCCGAGTTTTGATAAACAGTTCGTCCGTGATTATCTGGAAACACTCGACTGGAACAAAACATCGCCCGGGCCGAAACTGCCGCGGGAAATTATTGAAAAAACGTCGGCGAAATACCTGGAAGCGTTCCAACGATTGACCGGTACCCAATTGCGCGCCACGGCGTAACAACCCCGACCGAAAGATCTCGTCGGACCGGCTTGAAATAAGAGGGAGATCCTTCGCCGTCTTCGCGGCTCAAGAAGACATTGTGGCGCTATTTCCCAAGCAACTCCTTCACTAGTTCGCGTTCTTCCTTCAACTCGTTCACTGAAGCGTCGATTTTGGTGCAGCTGAACTCGTTGATCGGAAGGTCCTGAACCACTTCCGGTCTTCCACTACGCATCCGAACCGGGAACGACGAAATCAGTCCCTTTGCGACCGAATATTCGCCATCGGAGCAGAGTGCTACGCTGTGCCAATCACCACTTGGCGTTTCGCTTACCAATGAACAGACAGTGTCGACCACCGCATTAGCGGCCGATCCTGCTGAGGACAACCCGCGTGCCTTGATAATAGCGGCGCCTCGCTGCTGCACGGCCGGAATAAACGTTTGCTTCAACCACGATTCGTCCCCAATGACTTCGTTTGCTGCGCGCCCGTTAATTTTGGCGTTGTAAAAATCTGGGTACTGCGTGGATGAATGATTTCCCCAGATCGCCATATTTGTAACGGCAGTAACCTCGACTCCGGCCTTGTGGGCCAGCTGCGCCTTGGCCCGATTTTCATCGAGACGCGTCATGGCGAACCACCGATCACGCGGGATGCCCTTTGCGTTATTCATCGCGATCAGGCAATTGGTGTTGCACGGATTGCCGATGACAAGAATGCGCACGTCGGCTGACGCGTTTCTCTCAATCGCCTGCCCCTGGCCGATAAAAATCTTGCCGTTAATTCCGAGCAAGTCCTTCCGTTCCATGCCCGCCTTGCGTGGCACGCTGCCGACCAGCAATGCCCAATTCACCTCCCGAAATCCTTCATCCAAATCCGCCGTTGGGGTGAGAGACTTTAGTAATGGAAACGCGCAGTCGTGGAGTTCCATTACCACTCCTTCGAGTGCACCAAGCGCGCTTGGAATTTCGATCAAGCTCATCGCAATCGGCTGGCTCGGACCGAACATCGCGCCCGAGGCGATGCGAAAAACCAACGAATAACCGATCTGACCAGCGGCGCCCGTGACGGCGATTTTGATGGGAGATTGCATCATATTTGATTAACCGATATTCGCTCGCTGTCATCCCGAGTGAAATTGCCGGAGCGCCTTCGAGCTTGCGTCACACGAAGTCATTCGTGCGAGATTCGAATACTTGCTAGATCCTTCGCCGTCTGCGCGGCTCAGCGTGACTGCTCTAGACGCGGCGGTCCGACTTCTCCAACAAATCACGAATTAATTTCATTCGCTGGCGAACTTCGCGACTCTTGCGCAAGACGGCCACGGTCGAAGACAACCGTCGTGTCCAATTTTTTGGGTCGCTGGTCCCCGGAACATTGAACCGATATTTGCGGCCAAGCAGGTCAGTAATCATCAGGACCGCAATCCAAGCGTTGCTTCTGAACAGCGCGTTCACGATCGCCGGATAAAAATCGCGCACGTAATCGAGTCCTTCACCCGGTTCGATCGAGGCAAACTGTGCAATCCTGATTAGGTCGGCGCGTGCTTGTTCGGCCGTGGGCGATGAGTTGTCCTCCGCTTCCGCCCAAAGTTGCCGGATCGGTTTGTGGTCGTGCGTGGCATAGGTCGCAACCGACAGCCGTCCGTAATCTTCACCACGAATGATTTGCTCGTCCTTCACCTCCCACTGCGGGATTTTGAACCCAGCGATACCAAGTGACTGCAAATTAGGCCGAACATAATCCGGCACGGTCCCGAGATCCTCGCCAGTCACTCGGGTCGAACCGCTTTCCTCCAGCACCACCCGCAAATATGCTTCACCGTCGCGCCGGTTCGCTTCGCAGTTTTCAACGGTCGAATCATCTCGTGGAGCAAAATGCGGCTTCCTTCCTCCGGTCCGTTCGAGCATTTGTTCCCAATTGAGCGGTAAAAATTCCGCGTTCCCCTTCGGTCGCCATGGAAATGCGTAAATGCGGTAAAAGCCGAGGATATGATCGATCCGAACGATGTGGAATATTCGTTTGACGCCCCGAATTCGCTGCCGCCACCACTGAAAATCGCCAGCTCGCATTGCCTCCCACCGATAAAGCGGAATGCCCCAATTTTGTCCCCACTTCTGCGTGAATTCGTCGTCCTTAAAATAATGCTCCGGCGGCGCGCCACCAAACCAGTCGAGCGCGAAAACGTCTCGATGTATAAACACATCCGCGCTGTAATAGCTGATGCCAAAAGGGATGTCGCCCATCAGAGCAACGCCGCGTTCATCTGCAAATCTGCTAAGCTCGCGCCATTGCAAATGTGCGATCCATTGCACGTAACAGAAAAAACTCTCGCGCGTCGCGAAATGTTTACGCTCTTCTTCGGATTGCGCAGCCAGCCACGCGCGGGCGGATTCCACCGCACGATGCTCTGGCTGCCATTCATCCCACGTTTCCCGTTCCCCGTTCACCTCCATCAGAGCGCGAAAAAATGAATACGGCTCGAGCCACTGGCTGTTAGCATCGCAGAACTCGGCAAAGGCCCGCCGGCGTGATTCCGTCGCCTGCGTCTGAAAATTCTCAAAGGCGCGTTCGAGCAATTCGCGCTTCAGCTTTCGAACCCGATGATATTTAACCGGGCCGCGCCGCAGACTGGTCAAATTCACTTTGCTCGTGACGATTCCGAAGTCCTCCGCCCTTAATTCCTCCGGTATTCCGGGCGCCAAATGCAGCGTCATCGGCTCAATCGCGACCGAACTGATCGCGTTGTAGGGGCTGTTGTCGCGGCCGATTTCGTTGATCGGCAATAATTGGACGAGACCGAAACCGATTGCGCGTGCCCATTCGATGAACTCGCGCAGGGCCGCGACATCCCCAATGCC
>QHNU01000006.1 GCA_003218525.1 Verrucomicrobiota bacterium | reverse complement strand
GCAGCTATTTCCTCCTCCCGCAGAAAGTGCAGGCGGTGGTTAAATGGGAAGCCTTAAACCCGGGACAGTTTGGCAACGACGGCATCCACTCCATCACGGGCGGTCTGAACTACTATATCCACGGCGATGCCATCAAACTGATGGCTAATTACGTTCACACCTGGTCGGACTTTCGGGCGGCGCATCCGCAGTTGGGCGACGACCAATTCGATGAGGTCCTTTTGCGCTTACAGCTGATGTTTTAAGTTTTTTGCGAAAGAGCCGTAGCGACTTGGTTAGGTTAACAAAGGGCCCGTCACCATAGGGTTCGGAATTTTCTGGGTACCGGTGGCAATGGTGGTGTCGGCATCAATCCGCCCGACCGCTACCAACTCTTCCAGGCCGATCTAAGCGTGAAGTTCTAGTCTAAACTCCAACAAACTACCCATGATCAAAACCAAACTATCCTGCTAAGAGCCGTTTTGTTAATCAGTAGGGTAACCGCCAAGGCTGATCGCCTTGTCATGAAAGGTTCCGATACACTTGGCGCGAAGCTGGTTCCGCAATTGGCTGAAGCATTCAAAGCCAAGAATCCCGGCACTACCCGCTGGGAGAAATCTGAGCGGGCTTTGTCTTCATGGTCAGCTCGCATTGCTATTGCGTCGCTGCATTCCGTTCACAAGTTAGGGGCATGGCGAGCGACCAAGAAATTTCGCGGCGATTTGTTGACGGCGTTCGTCGCTTTGTCGGCAAACGTGTGCCCTCGTCCGACATCGATGATGTAGTGCAGGACGTTTTTGTGCGGGTGAGCCGCAGTTTCAATCAGTTACGTGAACATGAGCGCGCAGAAGCATGGATCCTGGCGATTGCCCGCAAAGCGATCACTGATTTTTATCGAAAACGTGAACGGCAACTTCCAACTGTGTCCGAAGAAGTGCCGGAACCGGCAGATAAGTCAGCTCTGCGATCGGAGAATCTCTCCCATTACCCCGGCGAACACGACGTCCATGAAGAGGTCCTATCTTGGCTGCGGCCGATGGCCGACGAAATTGCTGAGCCGTACCGCACCGCTCTGATCAAGGCGGATTTCGAAAAGGTTTCGCAACGCGAGCTTGCGCAGCAGTTGGGGCTTTCTGAATCCGGACTTAAGTCTCGGGTGCAACGCGCGCGTAAGCTGTTGGCCGATGTGCTGCAACGCTGCTGTGAGGTGGAATTCGGCGGCGAAGGACGCGCTGTGGCGTTCAGACGTTTGCGAGCTTGCCGTTGCGATCCCTGAAATTTCTTTGCGTCTTTTTGACAGAGGCAACGACTACCGGTGTGAAGACAATCAACCCTTCAAAACGCGAAAGGAAATCTCTATGAAAAGAATACATGTCATGCTGCGAGTAAAGAATCTCGACGAATCAGTAAAGTTTTACTCCGCACTTTTTGATTCAGCGCCGACCGTATCGAAACCCGATTACGCGAAATGGATGCTGGAAGACCCGCGGGTTAACTTTTCCATCGCTGAAAACCCCGGTGCTTACGGCATCGAGCATCTCGGAATTCAGGCGGAAAGTCCGGCCGAATTGCAGGAGCTACGGTCCCGGATTGCGCGAGCCGGTGGATTCGTGAGAAACGAGGGCGAAACTACCTGCTGCTATGCGAACTCGGACAAGACATGGATCGTGGACGCGCAAGCTGTGGCCTGGGAAGCTTTCTATACGTCGGGTGTCGCTAGAAGTTACTATGGCGGGGAAGCTTTAGGCTGCTGCCAGGCCCCTACTCCGTAAGCAAAATCCCGAACCTCTGTCCACGACGGCAAGACTTACGGCGATGCTTTAGAGCTGAAGGGCATGACCATGCGGCATTTGCGCATCGGCTGGATGACAAGCAAGCATGGATATTGCTGGTGGACAGCGACATGGGATTGGCAAATCCAAATGCGCGAATACTCATCATCGACGATGAGGAAAACAGCGCTCAGACCCTGCTGAAGATTTTGGAACAGGCTGGATACGGTAGTTGCACTGCAATCACTGATTCAAGCCACGCCGCGAAGCAAATTCTCGATCTCAACCCGGATCTGGTCCTACTCGACCTGCTGATGGAGCCGATTTCCGGTCTGAAGGTCCTGAACCAGATCAACGATATGATGTCGTCTCGGACTCGGCCTCTGGTTCTGGTCCTGACGGCTGATACCAGCCAACAAGCAAAACATGATGCCCTGGCGGCGGGTGCGGCCGATTTTCTATCGAAGCCTCTTGATTCCATGGAGGTGTTACTTCGGATCGAAAACCTTCTCACTTCGCGCAAACTGACTCACCAGATCCAGCTCTATAGTGAAGGGCTGGAGCGGTTGGTTGATAAACGAACGCTGGAACTCCAACAGCAGACGGCCAATTTGGAAAAGACGTTGATGGAATTGCGAGCCACTCAGCAGCAGGTCATTCAGCAGGAGCGAATGCGGGCACTCGGAACGATGGCCTGCGGAATCGCTCACGACCTCAATAACGGTCTCTCCCTAATCTTGGGCTACGGTGACATGCTCCTTGCCGACCTGGAAAGCTTTCCGATTGATTCCAAGGCACGAACTTATCTTCAGGAAATGGTTCTTGCCGGCTGCGACAATGCGAAAATGGTGGAGCGCTTACGCGAATTCTACCGATGATGTGATCGAACAGGCGATTTCGCGGACGGCGCCGAAGTGGCAATCTGAAGCCGACGCCGCGGGCGCAACCATTCACATTAAAAAGGATCTTGATGAAATCCCGCTCATCTGCGGCGCGCCCGACGAGCTACGAGAAGTATTCACAAACCTTATTTTCAATTCCGTCGATGCCATGCCGCAGGGGGGTCGCATCTTCTTTCGTAGCCGCGAAGTTGGGAAGCATATCCGGCTCGAAATGTTGGACACGGGGATTGGAATGAGCGAAGAGACTTTGCGGAATTGCATGGAGCCGTTTTTTACGACCAAGGGCAAACGCGGCTCGGGACTGGGCCTGGCAATGAGTTATGGCATTATTCGCCGCCATGGCGGGAGTATCGAGATCAAGAGTAAACTCAATAAAGGAACTACGTTCACTATCTCCCTCCCGGTTCCTGAAGAAGTAATCGAACCAACCGATGTAGAAGTCGAAGCAACAGTCGATCCCCTGCGGATTCTGGTGGTAGACGATCACGCGGCCATTCGAGAAATCGTGAGCGCGTATCTGNNNNTCACACGGTCGAGACCGCCGCTGATGCCCGCGAAGCGATGACGAAATTTCGCTCCAATCGGTTCGATCTCGTCATTACCGACCGCGCCATGCCAGAAATAAGCGGTGATGAACTGGCCGCCTCAATCAAAGAAATCGAACCGAACAAGCCGGTGATCATGCTCACCGGGTTTGCCGATTTGTTAACTGAGACTGGACGGCGCTCGGAGAATGTGGATCTAATCGTGAGCAAGCCGGCGCGGCTGGAAGATCTTCGCAAAGCGATTCTTAAGGTAATGCCGAAATTGAAGCGGCGCGATTCGCAGCTAAACGCGCGCAGCAGTTCTCGACCCACCGCCGAGTCATCTTTCAGCCGAAAATAGGGTCCGGGTCGGATTCATTTCGGAAGCCATCCCGATTTAAATCGGTCATAATCCTCCGTGGCGTGCCAAAGCGTCGATCGCAGTCGGTTCTCTAAGTGGAAGCTTGGAAACGAAAATGGTTTACTCTTTCAAAGTTAACGACACACGGCAACATTCGGTAGTCGGATAAAACAATAACCCGAACGAATTCCTTTCAATAGAGCGGGTATTAACCCATTACCGAAAACATTCCTATAGCATGGCCACTTTTTCTTTGCCTTTGACCGAACGCCCGGCTTGGAAAGATCTGCGAACGCACTACGATTCCATTCGAACCCTGTCTCTTCGCAGGCTCTTCGCTGACGATCCCGAGCGGGGAAAACGGCTCGCACTCGATGGCGCTGGATTCTACCTCGATTATTCCAAGAACCTCGTAACGGACGAAACACTGAAGCTTTTAGTCAGGCTGGCCGAAGAATCTGATTTGCGTTCTCGGATCGAAGCGATGTTCCGAGGAGACAAGATCAACATTACCGAAAATCGCTCTGTTTTGCACATAGCTCTACGCGCGTCGCGCGGAATGTCGATCTTGGTAGATGGCGAGAACGTCGTCACGCAGGTTCATGACGTGCTCGATAAGATGAGCACCTTCGTCGATCGCGTTCGGGCCGGG
Source organism: Verrucomicrobiota bacterium (assembly GCA_003218525.1). GTDB lineage: Bacteria > Verrucomicrobiota > Verrucomicrobiia > Chthoniobacterales > UBA10450 > AV69. The sequence continues at coordinate 2,800 of QHNU01000006.1, read as the reverse complement.
CAGTGGAAAGGCTACACGGGCAAACGCATTCGCAACATTATCAACATAGGCATCGGCGGTTCGGATCTTGGTCCGGTCATGGCTTATGAGGCACTGAAGTACTATAGCGACCGCTCCATGACGTTCCGGTTCGTCTCCAATGTGGATGGGACCGATTTCGTGGAGGCAACTCGCGACCTGAATCCTGCCGAGACACTTTTCATTGTTTCGTCCAAGACGTTCACGACGCTGGAAACGATGACGAACGCTGAAAGCGCGCGGCGATGGTTGCTCAATGGAGTTGGCGGCGACCCGAAAGCAATTGCGAAGCACTTCGTTGCTGTCTCCACCAATCGAGCCAAGGTGTCTGAATTCGGCATTGATCCCGCCAACATGTTCGGGTTCTGGGACTGGGTAGGGGGCCGCTACTCGATGGATTCCGCCATTGGACTTTCCACCATGGTAGCGATCGGGCCGGAGCATTTCCGCGCTTTGCTCGAGGGCTTTCACGAGATGGACGAACATTTTCGCAGCGTCCCTTTCGAGAAAAATTTACCCGTGTTAATGGGTTTGCTCACCATCTGGTACACCGATTTCTTCGGGGCGCAGACGGTTGCGGTCCTGCCTTATGAACAATACCTGAAACGGTTCCCCGCCTACCTTCAGCAACTCACCATGGAAAGCAATGGCAAGCACGTGACATTGGACGGCACTAAAGTTACCTACGACACGGGACCGATCTACTGGGGTGAGCCCGGGACCAATGGTCAGCACTCATTTTATCAATTGATCCATCAGGGAACGCGCCTGATTCCCTGCGACTTCATTGCCTTCGCTCAAGCTCTCAATCCCGTCGGCCGCCATCATGATATCTTGATGGCGAACGTCTTTGCCCAGGCCGAAGCGCTGGCTTTTGGAAAGACAGCCGATGAAGTCAACGCTGAAGGCACGCCGGAATGGTTGGTCCCGCATCGCGTATTTGAAGGAAATCGCCCGTCCAACACCATCCTCGCCGAGCGGCTCACTCCGACCGCGCTTGGCGGGCTTGTTGCCCTTTATGAACACTCCGTTTTCACGCAGGGGGCGATTTGGAATATCGATTCGTTCGATCAATGGGGAGTTGAGCTTGGTAAGCTGCTCGCCCAGCGGATCATTCCCGAACTCGAAAGGAAGGACGATCCTGACCTCAAGCATGATAGCTCCACTAACACGCTGATTCGTCGCTATCGAAAAATGAAAGAGATGAAATGATCGACTCGGAGATGGAAGCGCGCAGCACTTTCGCAGAGCGAAGCCAAAATATTCGATCATAATGACTGTGGACCCGTCTACCGTCCTGCAAAATCCGTTCGCACCTCTGACCTTGTGGTCGGCCCGCCGTGTTAACCAATGCATCGAGTGTGTTGGCGATGAGCACCGTAAATCGAATGGTTCGCGCTCACGATCGCATGCCCGCTTTCTTTGCGAAATCGGAGGCGGGCGAGTGGTCCAAACTTTTTAATGCGCAGATTCATCTCCGGCCGATAAAGCAAAGGTCAACGCGAGTAAGAGCCAAGGTGTGATCCATCCTTCAATCGTCACGACCGCCAGGATGATGGCAACCGCCGCCATCCAGGTCTCCGTAAAAAGAATCAGTTTGCGGCGATCAACGATGTCTCCAACCGCACCGGCCGGAAGAGCAAAGAGGAAGAACGGCAAGCTGATGCCGTCTGGGGCGTTGAGCGACACCATCAACCAAGCCGCTCCCACGATTTGCATGAACGTACCCACATCGGAAAAGAAATCGGCCAGCACCAGATTGCGAAAGGTCGGCGAGCGTAACGGTCGCCACACGCTCAAAGCCAGGTCGATAGGAGCGTGTGGTTGTGCCGGCATGAGTCTAGCGAAGGTGGCGTGGTCCGCTAGGCTAGCCAATATCAAACTTCCCAGGTAGGACTCAATTTGACCAACTTGTCTCGGTTCGGTTTAGAATGTCTGGCACGAGTGAGAATACGTCCGGCAATGGAGAGCGATCGCGATGCGATCTGGAATATATTTCGCGTGGTTATCAGTCCCGGTGACACTTATGCGTTCGATCCCGCAATGTCACGACGAGACGCTCTGGCTTACTGGTTCCGATCCGGCACCTGGACCTACGTTGCCGAGAGCAAGGGAAAGGTCGTTGGCACCTATATTCTTAGAGCGAATCAACCCGGGCTAGGATCTCACGTCGCAAATGCTGCCTTTATGGTTTCACCGCAGGCTCGCGGAACAGGAGTGGGCAGGCAAATGGGTGAGCATTCTCTGGAGGAGGCTCGGCACTTCGGGTTCCGTTCGATCCAGTTTAACTTCGTCGTATCCACCAATCACACCGCTATCCGATTATGGGAAAGCCTCGGCTTCGACATCATCGCGACTGTCCCTGGCGCTTTCCGCCATTCAGTGAAGGGATTCGTCGACGTTCATATCATGTTCCGGAACCTGGTCGATTAGAAGGATCGCTCCAACTATAAGCCGAGCTCGCCTTGGACGTTCCGTGCAAAGTGAAAACCGCTGAGTGACTCCGGAAAATTTTTCGCGAGCCCGAGCACTTGAAAGTTTCGGCCGAGCAATTCCGGATGAAGGAGTGTTTGCAGGGCGCGCTTGTTCGTTGTTCCGAATTCCTTCTCCGCCGTTTGATATTTTGAGATGATTCCGGTGAAGAAGCGATGCTGATCAGTAAAGGCTACGGCACTCGCGCCAGCTTCTTGACCGGCTTCGGCCAAGCTTGTCCATTCCACATGCGCCGAAATATCGGTGTGACCGATTTGTTGGAAGGGCGACGATAATTTCCGGTGTCTCG
>QHNU01000094.1 GCA_003218525.1 Verrucomicrobiota bacterium | reverse complement strand
TTCCTCTGGTGGCCAATCAAGAATGAGCAAACCATCGACGCCGGCAGTCTCGGCGGCGCGATGGAATTCCGTGAGGCCAAACTGAAAGATCGGATTCAAATAAGTGTAGAGAACAATCGGGATTTCTGAACGAGCCCGGAGATTGCGCACGCAATCGAGAACACCATTCACAGTCGCGCCGGACTCAAGCGCGCGCTCAGCCGCCAGTTGGTTCACAATGCCATCCGCCAGCGGATCAGAAAAAGGGATTCCGAGTTCGAGCAAATCCGCGCCGGCCTTTTCCATCGCGAGCGCCAGCTCCGCTGTCCGTGAAAAATTCGGATCGCCCGCGCAAATGTAAGGAATGAAGGCCGCGCGATTTTCTTTGCGGCACCCTGCAAAAAGCCGTTCGATGCGATCAGACATTGCGCCATTCTTAGCCAAAATCTGGGCAACGGAAACAATGAGTCTCGGCACGTTAGCCAACGGTTTTATCCTAGGCTGGTCCGTCGGCTGGCCGCCCGGACCGATCAACGCCGAGATGATTCGTCGCGGTCTGTTGCCGAAAGAGCGCGGTGGCGGATTTTGGGGCGCCTGGCCAATTGGTCTCGGAGCGTGCACCGGCGATTTTCTCTGGGCGTTCTGCGTCTCGCTGGGGGCCGGTGCGCTACTCAGTTCGATCACGATCCGGCGAGGGCTCGCCACCGTCAGCCTGGTTTTGCTTCTGTTTTTGGCGGCGAGATTCGCTCTTGGTGTCTGGCAGATTTACCGGACACACCGCTTGATCGGCCTCGATATCATGCCGGCGCGGACGGAAAAGCGTGGCGGTTTTTTCGTCGGGCTGCTCATCGTACTATTGAGCCCATGGAACGTTGGCTTTTGGCTCGCCGTAATCGGGGGTCAGCAAACGCAAATGACGGGCGTGCGCCAATCCCTGGCTATCGCGGCGGCGGTCGTACTTGGTGCGTTGACCGGGATCGTCGTACTTTGTTTAGCCGTGAAACTGGGTGCACGCCTTTTTGCCCGACCGGAATGGCAGATCGCGACCGAAGCGATCACAGCCGCGGTTATGGCGTGGTTCGCAATTCGGCTATTCCTACGATTTCCATGACTACGGAACGGGCGACGCTCACAATTAACGAAATCTATCACTCCATTCAGGGTGAGAGCACCTGGGCTGGCCGGCCGTGTGTCTTTGTGCGGCTAACCTTTTGCAATCTACGCTGCAATTATTGCGACACCGCCTATGCCTTCTACGAAGGGGAGAAGATGCCGTTGCCGGAGATTGTCGAACGAGTCATCGGCTTTGGCTGTCCGCTGGTGGAAATCACCGGCGGCGAACCGTTGCTCCAGAAGAATGTGCTGCCACTCATGAGCATGCTGGCCGATGCCGGAATGATCGTCCTGCTCGAGACCAGCGGCGCCCATGACATTTCGAAGGTGGACGGGCGCATCCATCGGATCATGGATCTGAAAACACCTGCCAGCGGAGAGTGCGAGCGAAATCTGTGGTCGAACATTCCGCATCTGACACAGCGAGACGAAGTAAAATTCGTCATCGGCTCACGGCAGGATTACGAGTGGTCATTATCCAAGCGATGCCACGCCGTGCTTTTCTCTCCTATTTTCGGCCGAATCGAGCCGCGTGAAATCGTAGAATGGATGTTAGCTGATAAGCTCGAAGCGCGGTTCCAATTGCAAATGCACAAATTTATCTGGTCGCCGATTGCGCGCGGGGTCTGAGCGGCATTGCGTAGTTGGAGTCGCCGGTCGGCTGCGGCTGAAAAGTCGGGAAAAAACAACACAGGAAGACACATGAAGACAATGATGAGCGAAAGAAGGAATCGGAACGTACCGGCAAATTCGCCGACGCGACGGCACGTAATCGCCGGTGTAGCCATAACTTTTGGCGGTCTCGCCCTGGGCTTAACTAAGGTTCGGGCGGCAACAGGGGAGGAGATTTCCCGCACGGCGGAATCCATTCATCAAGAAAACGTTTTCAAAGCGAGCAGGAATCGTGTCTACGAGGCGCTCACTGATACCAAGCAGTTCAACGAGGTCACGAAGATCAGTGCAGCCAAGGATCCCCGCATTTCACTCGAGAAGGCACCCACGGAAATCAGCCGGGAAGTGGGAGGCGCATTCACGCTTTTTGGCGGTATTATCCTGGGACGACACGTCGAACTTGTGCCGCACAGGCGCATCGTCCAAGGTTGGCGAGAGGTCAACTGGGATCCGGGTGTTTACTCGGTTGCGAGATTCGAGCTCGTGGAGCAAGGGACTGGGACCAAGATTGTCTTTGACCACACCGGCTTTCCCATCGGCAACGCGGAACACCTCGCGGCGGGATGGAAGACACACTACTGGGAGCCGCTCGCGAAATTCCTAGGTTAGATCGGGCCGATTTAGGTTCCGATTAGTCTTTCGCGCGGTTGATTCCTTTCGAGCGTGCCCCTCACTCGAAAGCAATCCTTAGCTTGCTAATTTTGGGCCCCAATTTTCGCGGGGCTTTCTTTCTGGCATTGAATCTAACGAGACCACGCTCGGGCACTTCGAATGTTTTCGCCCTCCACGGCGGGCAGGCTGAACAGTCGGGCTTCCGTGGTCGCAAGTGGCAGTATTTCTTAATTTATAATTCTTACTTCTTACTTCCATTGCTCAGCCACGTCGTTTGGTTAGGCTGAAGATGGTTACTTCCCGGGAATGGCTATAGCGAAGGTGATAAATCCGCAAATGATGACCATCAAAATCATGGCCAGGATGAACATGCTATCAGCGATACGCTCCCTTCGATGCATTCGGTGCTTCGAGCGCGTTCGTAGGGCGGAATAGGAAAGCAGACAGGCTACGAGGAATAAAAACGCATCAGCGGCAAGGAGATCGTCAGCTACCGTATCCGCCTTTCCGAAAGTGATGACGACGCGGATAAGGCCGATGACAGTCAGGCACACGCCGACCATCGCCGCTGAGACGCTAAAAATGTGAATACTGACATCTTCTTCAAGATGGTTTTGTGGAGGCGTTTCTGGCATAGAGAGATCTTCCGCGAAGTCTAACGTTAAAGTGAGTCTGGGTAGGCGAGTTTGGTTTCAGGCTTTCGCACATTTTTTCACGGTCTCCCAGGTTCGGGTCGTTACCTCGGGCCCAAAAGCTTTCTCGATCAGACCCATGAATACGGGCCCACGCGGACTAGGTAGATATGCGCTGAAAACCTCACGAGCTTCCGTCTCCAAAATACGTGCTCCATCTAATTCGATCGGAATTGATACCTTGGGCTTTCGCGGTTCCCGCAGAAAGGTCACTACCCGCTTCGCTCCTTCAGGCAACGAGTGCTTCTCGTAAGGATCGGCCTCGATCATAGCTCTCAAATCGGAGACTGAACGTACAATCGTGTAGAACTTACGCCCGAGGTCCTTCGACATCGCTTCCTCTGCTCGACGCTCCACCGCGGAAGCAGTACCCTTGGCCTTGAACACGACATTCCCGCTTGAGAGGAGCGTTTTCACCCCGGTGAACCCGGCCGATTCGAAGCATCTCTTCAGCTCCGGCATCTTCAGATTCATCGGACTGACACCTCGGAGGAATGCGACGTATCGAGTCATAAAACCAATCTTTCGCTGTGCGAGCCTAACGAGACATAAGATCAGCCACTCCGAAAGCTTTCGCGAGTTGGCTGTATCGCATGGTTAGGTGTTTTGTGTCGCATCTTGCTGCTTTTTGTGAGCTTCCTCTTGCTTTGTATAGCGGAAAATGCTTCGCTAACGCGCTGCCACAATGACCATGACCAACGCTTCCGATAAAGCTCTGGATGATAGCGTCTGATAGTCTTCACCTTCGCGAGTGACTCCGGCGTCAAGATGCAACTGAGGAAGCGGTGCTCTTCGGTGGAACAAAGCTGCTCGATCTGTTCTCTCGTGCGAGCGTCATATGGGATTTTGCGCGAATAAAGAAGCCCATGTGTCGCCTCATGAATCAGCATCGATGCCTGTAATATGGCTTCTTTACGAATTCCAGCCTCCGTTGGCGGAGGTTGGAAGCTTGTGGCGTACGCTTTCAGGTGCTGGATGTATCCAGCACCGGAATAGCCCATCGGGAAATTCATTATGCGGCGGACGTGTGTGAGAACGCGTTTGTGTCGACGCGGATCGCGTTGCCTCAGGATGTCGAACGCGGTAGCCAATGTCTCGCGAAAGTATGGCGTGTTTCGCGGATAATCGACGAGACCGATGCCTTCGACTTCGCCCACCGCGCGCGCGGAGAAACCACTGCTCATATGGCCAAACTAAGACGCGTGTGAAGATGTTCGCCACGGGATAAGACCTAACGAGTATTCGAGGAAGCTTCGCTTTTCATCACGAACATTTTCGTCTAATAATAATCTAAAGGTCGGACGCCGGAAAATGTCATTCGATCTCTCCTTTTCCTGCGTCGCGGACTCGGGTGATGAAGTCGTCAAAAAGTTCGTCGTAAATTGTGCCGCGCTCGGGATGATATTGGACCGCTAGAGCGAATGGATGGTCACGCAACCTGACCTGCTCGATGATGTCGTCGATCGCGCACCAGGATTCGATTTCGAGCCCCTGCCCGAGCTGATCAATCGCCTGGTGATGGGAGCTGTTCACTTTCTCGAATCGGTGCCGCGCACCTCGGTCGGATCGTAAGGGCTGGAGATCGTGCGTTTTCATTTCCGGCAAATTGTGGCCGGGAATATCGAGGTGGAGCGTACCACCAAGCGCAACGTTGAGGGTTTGCATGCCTTTGCAGATGGCGAACAACGGTAGCCCGCGATCAAGGGCGTGCTTGATTGCCTCAAATTCCCAGCGATCTCGATCGGCGTCCATGTCCTTGTCGAGAATAGACGGGTCCGGCACCGGCTGATTTACGAATTCCGGCGCGACGTCCGGTCCACCGGTCAGGAGCAGCCCGTTCATTTGCTCGAGCGGGACTTTACGCCGTGCGGCGTTCCAGATTTTGATGTCGGGATAGCGGGCAAGGAAGGGCGCGAAATATTTTTCGTCTTTCCGCCGCATCCAGGTGACGACATTCCGCATCGCGGAATCTCGACGTGCTGAGGCGAGTGTAAAGCTGTCCCCCGAAACGGAGGGACGCGTTCCATCGCGTCCGTGTCAGATCAATAGAGGACGACACACGTTCGACAAGCTCAGTGTAAACTCCGGTCGTCCCTCCAAAAGGAAAGGTCGACGCTCGGAGAGCGCCGCTACAGAGACACTACAGGCCCATTAGTTCGCGCACGTATTTCACCGGCGGGCTGCCGTAGGAAATCACGGTGTCGTTATATTTCTTGAGATTGAAGGAGGAGCCGTCTCTGGCTTTGGCGCGATCACGCAAGTCGAGATGCTCGGTCACCCCGACAAAGTAGGTCGATAATTGGGCGGAGCTCAGGCGGGCGCGTTTCCATTTTGCCACCGCTTCTCCTTCCTGCTGGAAACCTTCTTTCATCATCAGTGTCATCGCGTCCTGTTCGCTCATGTTTTTGGCGTGAATGCCCTGATCGATAATGGCGTTGCAGATCACGCGCAGCCGCATTTTCAACTGCTGCATTTTCACTTCCGGGCCGCCGTAGCCTTGTTCGGCCGTCATCTGCTCGCAGTAAACGGCCCAGCCTTCGACAAACGTGCCGCTCTGGAAGATCGCGCGAACGAGCGTAGGGGCGCGAAACTCGTTCGCATGGGCGAGCTGCAGGAAATGCCCCGGCATGGCTTCGTGCACAGTCAGATCGCGGCACATGAAGTTGTTATATTCCCTAAAGAAGGATTCTTTCCGCCGCGGCGGCCAATCTTTCGGGGTTGGCTCGACCGCGAAAAAGGTTTTGCCGTTTTGCTCGAGCGGACCGGGCGCGTCGCAATAGGCGATGCCGCGGCCGCGCTTAAACTCCGGCATGACGATAACGTCGAGGGGCTTGTCCGGAACGGTCACGAGATCGTGTTGCTTCGTGAAGTCGGTCGCTTCCCGCACAATCTTTTGGGCGTAACTGACGATGGTGTCGTCGTTCGGATGTTGCTCGGCTAATTTGTCCAGCACTGCGATCGTGACTTTCTTTTTGTCGCCGAGCGTCGCCTTGTCGGCGTTGGGAAAGTACTTTTTGTAGAGCGGCAGGGCAGTGTCGTAGATCGCTTTTTGGGTTTGGGCGAGATCGGCTTGGGCGCGTTTCATGATCTCTTCCATCGAGAGATCGGAGGCGAGGGCGAAGCGCAGTTTCTTGCGAAACTTGTCAGCGCCGAGGCGAAAATCACCATCGGAACGCGGAAGCAGATCAGTCTGGAGCCACTTTTTGTAGTCCTCGAGTGCTTTTGCGGTTTGTCCCTGGAGCGGCTCCAAATCCTTTGCCAGCTGCGGCGCTTGATTCATCAAGGGCGCCAGTCCTTCGCGGACCAGTGAAATCGCGCCTTGGGCCTGTTCGATCGCGGTTTCGGTGTAAATGCGCGGGCTGTGTTGCAGGTTCGCCTTGGCCTGCGCGATGACCGCTGGAATTCCCTCCATGCGTTTGCGCAGATTTGGGATGCGCTGCTGGGCGGGTGCAAAATCGCGCGCGACCAGAAGATAGAGGCTATTGGCAAGGCTCTGATTATAAACGAGCGGGTCCCACTGCCATTCCTTCAGCTCTTCGATGCCGAAAATCTCGTTATCGATGCTCTCCTTGAGCAGCCGGACATCAACCTGGTTAGCCCCGGTCAGTTGCGATAGATCATTGAACGCTTCGAGTTGCTGCCGGGCTTCCTTGGCACGGGCAAGTTCCTTCGCACGCGACTCAGCCGAGTAATCGGTCAGCCTGTCGTCAAAGCGATGATCGCCAAGCTCAGTGGCATTTTCCGGATGCGATTGGAGCATTCCCTCGATGTAATCATGCGCGATCTTCTGGAACTGCTGGTCCTGTGGTGTGGCGGACGCGGCAACGCACGGCAGTGCGAAAGCGAGCGCGATCGCGGATGTAAGATATTTTGTGGAGATCATCTGATGTCAGCGTGCCCTCACCTCAAGCCTCCCATGCGGGAGAGGAGGAGGCGTCAGCGCCAGGTGAGGGGCCGGAGGTGTTGCGTTGCGATGAAAACCGCGCGATGCCGTCATTTGGACGTGGGCTACAGTTTTCTAGGTCGGCGTTCCGCCGGCCAACACCGGCTCGGTGACGCGCTCGTCCGGGGTCACCTCCTGCGACTGGAGGTACGTCTTTTCGTGGTAATGGCGCGACACGAAGACGTAGATCACTGAGGCGCCGAGCATGAGGAGGGTGAAGAAGCGGAAGTAATTCGCGCCTTCGAGATTCATCCCAATCGACTTGAGCCTGGGAATGAGGAAGCTGATGACGGACGGCAGTTGATTGCCCAAAGCGACGGAGAGCAGCCACATCGCCATGAGCAGACTCTTCATGCGGTTCGGCGCCTGGGTGTAGGAAAACTCCAGGCCGGTGATCGAGACCATCACTTCGCCGGCGGACAAGATGATGTAGGCCAGAAATTGCCAGCCGACATTTGGGCGGCCGCCGTGATCGATGTTGAATTGGATGGCCCAAATGACAACGAACGAGAGCGCGGTCAGAAACAATCCGATGCCGATTTTGCGCAGCGGCGTGAGCGGGAAGACACGGCTGATCGCGGGATAGAGCCAGTAGTTAAACAGCGGAATCATCGCGAGAATGAAAATGCCGTTCACCACCTGCACTCGCTCCGGCAGGAACGTGATGCCGAGAAATTGCAGGTCGAGTTTCTGGCACTGGATCGTCCATTCGCCGCCGCTGCTCTGGTCCCAGAGCGCCCAAAAAATCATGGTGAAGACGTAGATCGTCCAGACGCGCCCGAGCACGCTCAGGCCTTCCTTGCTTTTCAAGTCGCGCAAAAACCCGAGACCGGCTGGCGGGATATGGACCATTCTCTTTCGGCCTAACCAGAAGATGACCGTGGCCACGAACATCAGCAGGCCGGGCAGACCAAATGCGTAACGCGGTCCCCAATTCGGATCGCGCATCAGACCGGGACAAAGCCAGATCGAGAAGGAAGAGCCGAGATTAATGGAGAGATAAAACCAGCCGAACACGCGTGAGAGCAGGTGCTGGTTGGATTCGCCAAATTGGTCACCAACATTCGCCGAGACGCACGGCTTGATGCCGCCCGCGCCAGCGGCGATGAGAATCAATCCGAGCGCGAGAACGTACTGCTGCCCAATCCGAATACCGACAGCGGTATCCATGAACGCGAGGGTGAAATGCCCGAGGCAGTAAACGATCGAGAGATAAAGAATCGTCCGGTATTTGCCGAGCCACCCGTCCGCGATGATCGCGCCGAAAAACGGCATCCAATAGACGGCTGAGACGAATTGATGGAACCAACCCTGCGCGATGTGCTCCGGCATTCCCTGCAAGACGCCGGATTGGTTGACCATGAACTGAGTCATGAACCCGACCAGGATCGCGCGCATCCCGTAGAAGCTGAACCGCTCGGCGCCTTCGTTGCCGATGATGTAGGGCACGCCCGGCGGCATCGTCATGATGTTGGGGGGCGACGTCGCGTATTGGTGTTTGCCCATAGAGCACTCCTTAGGGAGATTTCGTCTGCGGGAAGAACTTGACTGGCGTGACCGACGGCGATGTGCCTGTGACTGGCTCGGCCTGGTGTTGCGCTTCGTAAAGACGATCACGTTGCACCTCCGGGTACTCGCCGACATGATGTTTCTCACAGGAACAGGCGAGGAATAGAGCGATGCCGCACCCGACGAACCCGACGAACCCGGCGCGGAAAAGAACAGACCTCATTCGGATGCGACTGTAGTGGGGAAGGTTTCGGCCGTGCAACTAAAAGTGCGCGTATTTCCGGCTGATGTGGGTATTCAATTGAAAGGCGCGCCCGGGAGATTACTATCGGCAACGTGGGCCGCTCAGCAAGAAACAGCGCGTGGAATGAAGTTTTTGCGCTCATCTTACTCAGTGTCGGCACACTGCTTTTTCTGGCTCTGATTTCTTACAATCCGCGTGATTTGCCGGCCTGGTGGCCTCTGAGTTACTTATCGCCGCCGAACCGGCCGGCGCAGAATTTCATCGGCCCGTTTGGCGCGATTCTGGCAAGCGTATTTTATCTGCTCATCGGCGCCGCATCCTATCTATTGGCGGCCATTCTGCTCGGTTTTGGGGCGGCCAAACTCTTTTACGGGCGCTTGCGCGTCAGCTCCCGCGTGCTCTGGATTACTTTGTTTATTTTATCCGGAGCATGTCTGCTTCAGTTGCAGACCCAGCACCTTCAAGGCTGGAAAAGAGCATTCAACATTCAGGGTCCGGGCGAGGCAATCGGATATCTCTTCGGCAAGAAATTCTTACTCGGCGCGATGGGCGATGTCGGCTCGATGATTCTTCTGGCCGGCATTTACCTGAGTGCCTTGATTTTGATGACTGGATTGCGGCCCATTCACCTCGTGCGCCAGACGGTCAGCGGCATGCATGGGGCGGGCCAGCGATTTCGCGAATGGCGTTTGCACCGCGAAATGCGGAAGGCCGATATTAAAGGGCAGCTCGAGATCAGCCAGCGCGAACTCGCCAAACAGCAGCGCTCGCTTGAAAAACAGCTCAAGAGAAAAGGCGCTCCCGCTTCGGAATCTCAGGGGATAGACCTGGACGAACTCATAAATCGGCCGAAACCGAGAGTAGTCGATACGACAGCGCTGCCGCGCGACGCGATTGGGTCACGCAGAAAACCGTCTCTCGCGGAGCTCCGTCCGGCTAAAACGCCAACCCCTGCAACCAAGGTGCCGAAATTCGACGCCGAGCATTATCTCATTCCGAGTATTGATCTACTGGACGAACATGATCCAGAAGGGCGCGGAGGAGCTGATCCGAGCGAGCTCGAGCGCGTGCAACAGACTTTAATCGAAACCCTGGCCCATTTTGGTATCGCAGTTGCGGCCGGCGATATAACGAAAGGCCCCACGATCACCCGGTACGAAGTTTATCCTGCCAAGGGTGTGCGAGTGGACAAGATCGTCTCGCTTGAGCGAGACCTGGCGCGCGCCACTCGTGCGGAGCGGATCAATATCCTGGCTCCAATCCCAGGGAAGGACACGGTCGGAATCGAAATCGCAAATACTCGCAAGATTAAAGTTACGCTGCGTGAACTCATGCAGTCCGCTGACTGGGAAGAGGCGAAAGGACGCTGCAAACTTCCGCTCGCGCTCGGGAAGGACGTTTATGGCAAGGTGATCGTGGCCGATCTTGCGCAAATGCCCCATCTCCTCGTCGCCGGGACAACCGGGAGTGGCAAGAGCGTCTGCATCAACGCCCTGGTTGCCAGTATGCTGTTTCGTTTTACACCGGAAGAACTGCGCTTCCTCATGATTGACCCCAAAGTGGTGGAGATGCAGGTTTATAACTCTTTGCCCCATCTTTTTATTCCAGTTGTAACCGATCCCAAAAAGGTCCTGTTGGCTTTGCGCTGGTTGATCGACGAAATGGAACGGCGCTACAAGATTTTCGCCCGGGTTGGCGTCCGCAACATCACGAGTTTTAACGCCCGTCCGACGAAGAAGACGCAGAAGGAATTGGACGAGGCTGGTGCCGAGGCAGACTTATCGCCTGCAAAAACAAAAGGAGCCAGCAAGGAACTAGTGCAGGTGCCGCGCGAGGACGAGCTGAGCATCCCTGATCGCATGCCGTATATCGTGGTTATCATTGACGAGTTAGCGGATTTGATGCAGACCGCGCCGGCCGATGTGGAGAGTGCGATTGCGCGAATTACGCAGATGGCGCGGGCGGCTGGAATCCATCTCGTTGTCGCGACCCAAACACCACGGGCCGATGTAATTACTGGCGTAATCAAGGCCAATATTCCCAGCCGGATCGCATTTCAAGTCGCCAGCAAAATCGATAGCCGGGTCATTCTAGACGAGAACGGAGCCGACCGTTTGCTCGGGCAGGGCGATATGCTTTACCTGCCACCGAGCACCTCGCGGTTGATTCGTGCTCAAGGCGTCCTTGTAACTGATGACGAAATTCGCCGCCTCGTGGAGTTTGTATCCGCTCAAAGCGCACCGACCTTCGACGCGGCTGTGCAGGAAAAACTGCAATCGGGCTCGGCGCCTGCTGAGGACGTAAGCGACGAGGATGAGGAACTAGTGGAAAAGTGCCTAGAAATTATTCGCCAGGAGAAGCGGGCATCTACCTCCTTACTCCAGCGACGATTGCGGCTCGGGTACACACGGGCCGCACGTATCGTTGATATTCTGGAGCAAAGAGGTATCTTAGGCCCCGGCGAAGGCGCCAAGCCGCGTGAGATTCTCGTCGATCTCGACGCCGCCGTGTGACCGGAAAGGCAAAATGTCCATCGAAGGACTCGGCAAAAAATTCCAGGAAGCACGCAAAGCGCGTGGCCTGAGTCTTGATGAAGCAGCCCGGCTGACCAAAATACGACAATCGCGTCTTGCCGAAATCGAGGCAGATGATTTTTCTAATTTTCCGAGCTTAGCCTACGCCAAAGGGTTTCTTCAGATTTACGGCAAGTTTCTCGAGGTGGACGTCTCGCCCTATCTCGACACGTTCGAGACATCAGGACAGATCACGATGGATGGCTATTCCTACTTACAAGACAGTCCGCCAGCGCCAAAGTCCGTCCGCGTGCCGGTCGCGCGCCGCGAAGGCACGCGCACTTCGATCATGCCGCTCCTTGTCGGCCTGGCCGTTTTGTTCGTCGGCTTTTGGTTGGTTCGTTTGCTTCTAAATGTCCAAAGGATCACTCCGCGATCCACACAGGCGCAAACAGAAACCGCAGTTGCAACCATCACCGCGCCGCGGGCCCAGCCTGTTGAAACGCCGCCCCAAGCTGCCGCGACTTCGGCGCCGACAAGGACTGGGGTGATTGCGCCAACGACTGCTCCGACGGCGATTGCTGCGGCAACTCCGAACGCGCCGTCGCCGACTCCGAGTGAGCCAGAAGTCCGCCGGGCTCAGCCGGTTCGCCCCGAAGAACTGGCAGCTGCGTTAGCAAACAGCAATGCCGCTGAACCTGCCAATGGTCAGAATCGTGTCGATATCAAGCCGCTTAGAAAAACTTATGTGCAGGTGACGATTGACGACGATCCCACGCAACCAGCCTTCGAACGTTGGGTTTCCCCATCTGACGGCGTGGTCGAATTTCGCGGTCGTCGCATCAGCGTTCGTGTGCTGGATCGGGAAGCGGTCCAGATCCGAAAGAACGGCAAAATCGTCTCGAATGGCGATGCCGAACTGAGAATCCAGTAACATCCGTTCCAGATGGCGATCAAGGTGGGGATGATCAGTCTTGGCTGCGCCAAGAATCTCGTCGATGCCGAGATCATGCTCGGCAGCGTACTCGAGCGTGGCATGGAAGTTACCTCGATCGCGGAAGATGCCGATGTCCTGGTCGTGAACACTTGCGCGTTCATTGATTCGGCGAAGGAAGAATCGATTGACGCAATTCTCGAGGCCCATCAAACGCGCGGCCTGACTAAGCATGAAGGCCAGCGACTTATCGTTAGCGGTTGCATGTCTCAGCGATTTTCCCGCGAACTGCACGAACAACTGCCCGAAGTCGATGCGTTTATCGGGCTCGACCAAGTACGTGATTTGGGAGCGATCGTGGACCGCATCATCACCAACCCCGAAGAAGCGCCGCGTGATTTTGTTACGGCACGGCCAAGTTACATTCCCGATTATGACACGCCACGTTTTCGCTTAACGCCAGCACATACCGCCTACTTGAAGATCGCGGAGGGCTGCAATCACCCGTGCACGTTTTGTGTCATCCCGCAGATGCGCGGGCGCCATCGCAGCCGCACGCTGGAATCAATCCTCCAAGAAATCCGGGCGCTGGTGGCTGAAGGCGTACGGGAGATCAATCTGATTAGCCAGGATACGACTTACTATGGGATGGATTTGTGGGCGGAAAAGGCGGGACCGCGCCAGCCGGTTGATTCCGCACGCGGACCAACCCTCGCCGGATTGTTGCGCGAGATTGAAAAAATCGAGGCGGAATTTTGGGTGCGGCTTCTCTATACCCATCCGGCCCATTGGAGTGATGAGCTCATCACGACGATCGCCGAATGCAAACATGTCGCCCGCTATATCGACATCCCGTTGCAACACATCGATGAAACGATGCTTGGACGAATGCGGCGCGAGACCAGTCGCACGCACATTGAAAAATTGATTGCGAAACTGCGTGCCGGAATTCCCGGAGTGGCCTTGCGCACTACCTTTATTGTCGGTTTTCCTGGCGAAACCGAGGTCCAATTCGAAACGCTGCTCGATTTCATCAAACAGACGCGATTCGAACGGCTTGGAATCTTCAAATACTCACAAGAGGAAGGTTCGCGGGCGGCTCGAATGGCGGAGCAAATCCCGACAAAAGTGAAAAACGATCGCTATCGTCGAGCCATGATTCTGCAACAGAGAATCGCGCAGGAGATTGCCGTGACCAAGGTTGGTTCCGAATTGAAATTACTCGTGGACGAGCCGTTGATCGCGCGCACAGAAGCCGATGCGCCCGATGTTGACGCCAGAGTCATCCTTTTGGAACAGGCACCGGTTGGAGAATTCGTCAGCCGACGGATTCACAAGGCACGCGGGTACGACCTCCTCGCTTAAAACTGTCGATTTCACAGCCCGGCACTTATTTGGGCAGTGACAATCAAAATGATCTTTTGCAAAATCTCGTCCAAATCTGTGCTCCCATGATTGAACCAGCGACACCCGGAAAAGAAACCATTCGGATTACGCTTCCTCCTCGTCGGCCCACTGAGACTACCTCGGGAAACGGCGACAGCGGGCGGATCAATTCTTCGATTCGGCCAGTCAATGATATCGTCGCATCCCCGGTAGTGGCGCGCTCGGTCGCAGAGCCGCTGTCGATCAGGGCTGACGGCGCTCGCCCTGACACCGAAACATCGCGCATCAGCGTTTTGCCGACGCCGGCGAAAGCGTCAGCCAGGATCCCCGCACTAGTCAGGAACACGGTTGGTAACCGCGCCGTGATCGATGGCGTTCCCAAGCCCCTTTGCTGGACTCTGGTTGGAGTCTCCGCCGGGGTTTTGCTCGTGGAGATTTGGAACTATATTAGTTGATGGAAAATTCAGTTGCCATCACGCTCACCGAGTCGAATTTCGACCGCGAAATCAACCAGAATGATAAGCCGGTGCTGGTCGATTTTTGGGCGGAATGGTGCGGCCCTTGCAAGTTGATCGCTCCGCTGATCGATGAGATCGCGCGAGAGAAAAACGGTAGCCTTACAGTCGGCAAGGTGAACATCGACGAGAACCAAAATCTCTCGTTCAAGTTCAACATTCGTGCGATCCCGACGCTGCTCATCTTCAAAAACGGGCAGGTCCGTGACCAAGTCACTGGCATGACGAGCAAAAAAGATCTGCTCGGGCGAATCGACGCGCTAACCTAAAAAATGCGCCCGGCGCGGCTCGAACGCGCAACCTACGGCTCCGGAGGCCGTCGCTCTATCCAATTGAACTACGGGCGCGGCTGAACGCGCATTATACTGGTTGTCTTTTCGATGACAACCGATGCGCTTTCTCGGTTGCGTTTGGGGGCCATCTGCGGAGATTGAACGCCCGCCAAGGAAACCGCATGAACCGCATCATCGACGCTATCGAAAAAGACCAATTCAAGCCTGAAATCACTGAGTTCCGTGTTGGCGACGGCGTCCGCGTCCATACGCGTGTGGTCGAGGGAGATAAAGAGCGGATCCAAATTTTTGCCGGGATCGTCATTGGGCGAAAAGGTCGCGGTTTAAACGAGACCTTTACGGTGCGGCGTATTTCCTACGGGGAAGGAGTGGAGCGTGTTTTTCCGTTGCATTCCCCTCGGATCGCTCGAATTGAAGTAGAGAAACAGGGCAAAGCGCGTCGCGCGAAGTTAAATTATCTCCGCACCCGCAAAGGCAAAGAAGCAACCGCGGTCCGGGAATAGATAGTCGCAGCTCCGGACAAACAGGTGAGATCCCTCACCGTTTCTGCGTTTCGGGATGATAATGCGCAGAGCTGTTCATCGACGCTCGGAGAGCGCCGCTACAAAAGCCGAAATAGACAGAGATTCCTCGACTTAGCTCGGAATGACAGAAAGGTCTGCGCGGTTCGGGATGACCGACGTGTAAGCTGTAGCGGCGGTCTCTGACCGTCATGATCGAGACTCGGAATGACAAAAAGCGCCTGCGTGGTTAATTTTTTTGCGGAAATCAGCGAGATCTGTGGATAAAATCCGTCTGTGGCGCTGCGCTGCGGATTTCGCTACGAGAAAAAACTTCGCGCCCTTGGTGTCGCTCGTATCGCCGGTATTGACGAAGCTGGCCGCGGTGCTCTGGCCGGACCGGTCGTAGCCGCGGCGGTGGTTTTACCCGAGAAATTTCGACACAAAAAACTGAAGGACTCGAAGCAACTGCTGCCCGAATTACGCTTGGAAATTTATTACGAGCTGGTGACACGCGACGATACAACATGGGCAATCGGGATCGTCAATTCAGTTGAGATTGACGCGATTAATATTCTGCGGGCAACCCACAAAGCAATGCGACTTGCGGTCGCGGCTTTAAGCGCGCTACCGGATCACGTGCTCATTGATGGTCTTCCTGTATCGCCGTTTCCGCGGCCGCAAACGGCGATTATTGACGGGGACTGCATTAGCCTGAGCATTGCGGCAGCGAGCGTGATCGCGAAGGTGACGCGCGATGCAATGATGCGTGATTTTTGCGCCCGCTTTCCCGAATATTGCTTTAGCCAGCACAAGGGTTATGGCACAGAACTGCATCTCCTCAAACTTCATGAACACGGGCCTTGTCCGATCCATCGCCGATCTTTCGAACCGGTGGCGCAGCCGCTTCTCGCGCTCGAGGGAATTATCTGAGCACCTCCAGCTGGGCGCACGCGGCGAAAAACTGGGCGCCCAATTTCTCAAGCGCAGCGGCTACAAAATCCTCTATCGAAACTTTCGCGCGCGGCGCGGTGGGGAAGTCGATCTGGTTTGTCGCGAGGACGATACGCTTGTTTTTGTTGAGGTGAAAACCCGAAGCAGCACCGATTTCGGCCGGCCGTTCGAAGCAATTAATATTGCAAAACGCAGGCTGATCTCTCGTGGCGCTCTGGCGTGGCTGCAATTGCTCGATAACCCGGATATTCTGTTTCGGTTCGATGTGGTGGAGATTGTGCTCGTTGCCGAGAAGCCGCGTGTCGAATTACTGCGCGACGCCTTCAGGCTTCCCGCACCCTACATTTATTAGCGTCAAGTCAGCAGCTCATACGAAAGAATACTGAGGCAATAAATCGCCGCCGTTTCGGCTCGAAGAATAATCGGTCCTAATGTGATGGGACGGCACCCATGGCTCCGCGCCAGATTCAACTCAGCCGGCGTAAAGTCCCCTTCAGGGCCGATACACATCAGGACGCTCCCGGGACGTCCGCCGTGTTCGCCCCGGTACTCGGCCAGCACCTTTTTCAGGTGGACCGCATCCGATTGTAGCGAACCGATCAGTTGAAGATCGTGCGGTGCAGCGCCCGCAAAAAAATCACGCGCCTTCTTAGGTGGAAACACATGGGGCAACCAATTTTGTCCGGATTGCTTGGCTGCTTCGATCGCAATCTGTTGCCATTTCTGTTGCTTTTGCGCGGCTGTTTCATCGCTAAGGGTGACAACTGTGCGATCAGAAAGGAGCGGCGCGATTTCGCTGGCCCCAATCTCGACTGCTTTTTGGACGATCAGGTCCATATTTTTCCCTTTTGGAATGGCTTGGGCCAGGGTGATGCGACAACGCAAAGGAGGCGTTCGCGCTTCGGTCAGTTTGCGTAATTGAATTCGACCGCGCTCCACCGACACAATCTCGACCGTAATTTCGTGGCCCCGTCCGTTGAAGACTGCAATACGATGACCTTCTTGAAGCCGCAGCACGTGACAAGCGTGGTGCGCTTCCGCCCCGGCGAGCGAAAGCGCATCCCTGTTCCAGTTTTCCGGCGCGATATAGAAACGTTGCACGATAAATTATCGGCGAGTGCGGCAAGCACGTCTCTTACCGAGAAGACGAGATTGGCCGCCGACCTATCGGAAAAACTCTTTCGCCCGATTAAAGAAGCTTCGGTGCAACGGCGTATTCCTTTCATCGCAGAGCGCCGAAAACTCTTCCAGCTTCTTGCGCTGCTCCGCGCTTAATTGCGTTGGCACCTCCACGATCACTCGCGCGAGCAAATCACCGCGGCCCCGCCCGTCGATATTGGCTATTCCTTTCCCCCGTAGTTTGAATATCTGACCGCTTTGCGTGCCGGCCGGGACTCTCACGTTGGCTCTGCCGTCGAGAGTCGGCACCGGCATTTCGCCGCCCAGTGCAGCCAAAGAAAACGAAATCGGCACTTCACAATACAGGTCATCTTCATCGCGCTGAAACAGCGGATGCTCTTTGATGTGAAGCACCACATAGAGATCTCCCGGCGGTCCGCCTCGAATGCCAGCCTCGCCATTTCGTGGCGAGCGCAACCGCGAACCGTTGCCAATACCAGCCGGGATTTTTAACTTTATTCGGCTCGATTTTTCGACGCGTCCTTCGCCATCGCACTGGCGGCACGGCTTTTCCAGAATCTGCCCAGCCCCACGGCAACGCGGACATGTTTGCGAGACCTGGAAAAATCCCCGCGCGCTGATTACCTGGCCGCGGCCACCGCAGGTGGGACAGTTGATGGCGCGCGAGCCGGGTTCGGCCCCGCTTCCATGACATGTGTCGCACGCGTCGAGTTTTCGCACCTCGATTTCTTTCTCAGTACCGAGTGCGGCTTCCTCCAACGTGATCTGCATGTCGTAGCGCAAATCCGAACCGCGATGCCGCTCCTCGGCACGTTCGCCAGCACCACCGAAAAAGGTCTCGAAAATCCCGCCTCCGCCGACACCTCCGCCGAAGACTTCGCGAAAAATATCGAATGGATCATGAAAACCGCGACCACCGAACCCACCGCCCCCCTGTGCAAATGCGACGTGCCCAAATCGGTCGTAGGCCGAGCGTTTTTCCGGATCGATCAGGACATCATACGCTTCGCCAATCTCTTTGAATTTCTCCTCCGCCTGTTGATCGTCCGGATTTTTGTCCGGATGATATTTGACGGCCAGTTTGCGATAGGCGCGTTTGATTTCATCGCTACTGGCCGAGCGAGAAACCTCCAACACTTCATAATAGTCGCGTTTAGTCGTCGGCATCAGTTGACCGCAAATTGCGTAGATTTTGCCAAATTCAAAGTAATCGCACCCCTGATAAGCCGATGTGACTCTCAGCCCGCCTGCCCGCTTGAGACAACCACTGTCGCAGGGCGCAGCAATCGATCCTTCAAACAATAACCCCGACGGGTTTGGCGGATGACCTTGCCCTCGGCCACCTTATCACTTGGCTCGTGTGCAATCGCTTCATGCAGATTGGGGTCAAACTTGTGGCCTACGGCGTCAATAGGCCGAAGGCCATTCTCGGCCAGAAAATCGCTCAACTGTTTCCAAACCATGCTCATGCCAGAAAAGATGGGGGAATCTTCCCCTTCATCGCGGGCAGCGGAAAGCCCCAGCTCAAAATTATCGACAATCGGCACGAGCCGCTCGAGCAAGGAACTGTTCGCATATTTGATGGCATCATCGCGCTCACGCGCGGAGCGCTTTTTGTAATTCTCGAAATCTGCCTGGGTCCGCAATGCCAAATCGCGAAAACGATCCAGATCGGATTGCAAACTAACAACTGGATCATCGGTTCCTTCAGCATCTGCCGCCACGCCAGCAGGTTTGTCCTCTGTCGTCAACGGTGGCGGAATCTTATCTTCTTCCCTTGGTTCTGGGCCGGTTTTCTTCATGTTTTGCGAATGGCAATCACCGTAATGTCGTCGTTCTGCGGCTGAGCGCCTACGAAATTGCGCAAGTCGTCGATCAACCGTCTGACAATGCCCGACGCGCCATTGGCCGCGCTTTCGCGAATGGACTGGCTCAGGCGCTCGACACCGAATTCATCGCCTTTGGCGTCCAACGCTTCCGTCACCCCATCAGTGTAGAGGAGGAGGCAATCATCGCGCTCAAGCGCGAGGGCAAAGTCGTTAGTAATCCTATCGAATACACTCCCGGCGTCAATGCCCAGGACCATGCCGGGCGGCTTGATCGTCTCGATACATCCCTTGGCATGGCGGTAGAGGAGTGGTGCATCATGCCCGGCCCGGGCGATCGTAACCGAGCCGGCTTGATGATCGAGTACCAGATAAGCCAGGCTGATAAACATGTCCTCTTTAATGTCGGGGTAGAGCTGACGATTGACCGAACGCAAGACCGCGGCAGGCGAAGAATTGTGCGGCGCTTGACTGCGCAACACACTCCGGGAAATCGCCATGATGAGGGATGCAGGGACGCCTTTGCCGGAAACATCTGCGATGGCTACCCCGAGGTGATGATCATCAACGCGGATGTAATCGAAGTAATCGCCGCTGACCTGGCGAGCAGGAAGATTAATGCCGGCGATCTCGAAGCCGGGAATGACCGGGGATTGATCCGGAAGCAAACTGCGCTGGATCTCCCGTGCAATCTCCAGATCATGATCGAGACGTTTTTTCTCGTTCGCTTCGGAATAGATGATCGCGTTGTAAAGGGCGAAAGCGGATTGTTCCGCGATCGATTTGAAAACGACGAAATCGCTCTGGGAAAACGGTGTGCCCGTGGGGCCATTGCCGAGCGCGAGAACCCCCATATTTTGTTTACCGTAAAGCAATGGTGTCGCCATTACGGAGGCGGTCCCCAGAGCCGTTTGGCGTAAAGAGGCAAGATCCGGCGCATCTCGAATATCGGCAAGGCAGACTGGCTGAGCGGTCGCCCAAACCGTGCCGAGAAGACCTTCTCCGCGCGGGATGGATTGCGTCCGCAGAAATCCGTCCAGCGCCAGAGGTGCGGTTGCGGCCTGACGTAAGATATGTGCTGGAACTGACAGCAGAGGGGGACAACCCTTCGAAAGAAAAGCCGGCAGCAATTTGTTGCCGGTCCGATCCGCCAGATAGAGAGCACCACCGTGTGCATCCAGAATACGGGTGGCACCTTCGACGATCAGCCGATGCAAATCGTGCGGCCTGATTGTCTCTCGAAAGGCCTCCCCAAGACCATGCAAAAAATCGAAGACAAGCGTTTCTTCGACCTGAATTTCCTCTTTCGAGCGCTCCAGCGCGCGTACTTTATGCGCTTGCCGGAAGGCGGTAAAAAGCCATCCACCGACCGCGATGGCGAGCAACGCGAAGAGAACAGTCGCCCACATGAGATACGGGCCAACTTACTTCGTCGTCGCTTTTTGGTGAAGATCCTGCTTCAGGTATTCGAGAACGTCTTTGAAGCGGGGATAGTTTTCTGGCGCCACTTCGCACAATGCTTCGTGAGCTGCGAGCATTTCCTTGGCCTGCTCCCGCTTGCGTTCGCTGGAATCGATCGCGGCTGCTCCTTCCTCCAGCGCCGAACATTGCGGCGCTGTGCTCCCATTCGTCGATATCTGAAATAGCTGGTCCAGCCCAAGTCCCGAAAGCAACTCCTGGCTCCGTTGCCCACAATGGACCACACGCAAATGTCCTTGGCCCAATTCCTTCAACCGGAGTGCGACTCCTGCCATTGTTCCCATGAAGGTGGAGTCCATCATCGCGCAATTATGAAGATCGATGACAAATTCGCGATAGCCGCGGTCGACCATCGCTCGCGCGAACTCCTTCAAATTCCCGCTGTTTAGAAAATTCCCTTTGCCTTCCACCCGCACCCACACGGCAGGGCCGCTCACGCCAACCTGAATTGAGGATTCCACAGCTAACTAGAAAAAGATACTGTTTGGGGGTTCGCCCGTCAAACCAGCTAATCCCATAGAAAAGAGCGTTTCTCAGCCACAATCCGGCCGTGTTCAATAAGTAAACAACGCCAGGCCAGCACTTTCCCGTCGTCAAAAAACTCGTCGCCGATTACACGAAACTCGCTTCGGTTTGTTCCACGGATGTCCCGATAGGCGACTTCCTTTGCCTGCGTCAGGGCGCGTAATTTTTCCTGCTTGTACTCGAAGCGCACCGTCACATCAGCGGGGCGCTTGGCCCGCCAGAAGAAATCAAAGTATTGGCCGTGGCGCTGGCGTTGATCGGTCCCTGTGACTGCGCCGTAGAGCCGGTATGATCTTTCGAAATTCAGAGACGCCTCCTGCACTGCCAATCTTGTTGAAGTGGAAGAACCAGAAGAGGCGAATTTCCCCTTGGCTGTGTTTTGCAGATTAGTCGAACCCTTGCCTTTAGTCTGTGCCGCTGGTTGATCAGAGAGCGTGTAAATCTTCGTTTTCCGAAATGAAAAATCCGGATCGAGGGCGACGGGCATAGGAGAGACATTGGCCACCGTTCTGGGATCATTCACCGCGGCCGTAAGACAGCTGGCGCCGAGCAGCAGCGTGATCGCCCAGATAAATCGCATTGCTCTTATAAGACGAGACTACCGCGGCCTGTCAATGCCGGCAGTGAAAGCCTTTCCGCCGCGACTCTTCAAGCGTAAATTTCCGAGTGATCGATGTTCATTACGAGCGCGGCGTCTTTTTGCCGGCTCAAAATGTTTGGCTGGATCCCTGGGATGCGAAACCCTTCGCATTTGTTTCGCATGCCCATAGTGATCACGTCGCACCGCATCAGGAGATCATCGTTTCGGAACGCACGGCTCGTTTGGTGCGGGCGCGCCTTGCGGGCGATCGCAAGGAAATCATTTTGCCTTTTGGCCAACCCACGAAAGTTCGCGGCCTCGACATCACCCTTTTTCCAGCCGGTCATATCTTTGGATCAGCACAATTTTTCCTACGCGCGGAAAATGGATCCTTGCTTTATACCGGCGATTTCAAGCTTCGCCCGGGGAAGTCGGCCGAGCCGGCGGAATGGACCTCCGCCGACACCCTTGTCATGGAGACGACCTATGGCTTGCCACGGTATCGGCTGCCCCCGACCGATGAAGTCGTCGCACAAATCGTCGCATTTTGTCGCGAGGCCATCGAGAGCGGAGAAGTCCCTGTCTTGCTTGGATATTCGCTGGGAAAGGCACAGGAGATTCTGTGTGCGCTCGATGGTGCCTGCCTTACGCCTATGCTGCACGGATCGGTTTACCAGATGACGCGCATCTACGAGCAATTTGGTCAGGCCTTTTGCGACTATGTGCGCTATAAGGCGGATAACGTCACCGGTAAGGTATTGATCTGTCCACCGAGCGCGAATGGCTCGCGCATGCTCGAGAGAATTCCGCGCAAACGCGTCGCGATGATTAGCGGCTGGGCGATGGATCCCAACGCGATTTACCGTTATCAGGTTGACGCCGCTTTCCCGCTTTCCGATCACGCCGATTATTCGGATCTGTTGCGCTACGTTGAGCTGGTTCAGCCACAACGCGTCCTGACGTTACACGGATTCGCTGCGCAGTTTGCGCGCGATTTGCGCGATCGCGGGATCGAAGCGTGGGCATTGACCGAAAAAAACCAACTTGAACTCACGCTCGGAAGGTTTCGGACAACGCCAACTTCGCAAACAGAATCGATTAACGCTCCCGCTGCCGCCGTGGTCACCAGCAGCAGCCGTAATCATCCTGGAGCAAACCCAACCTTAGCCTCAGAATTTCTCAGCTTTGCAGAAGTCGGCGAATCGATCGCGGCAACGCCGGCGAAGCTCGAGAAGGTGCGTTTGCTCGCGGAATATCTAAGCAAGCTCGATCAGGAACGACTCGCGATCGCGACTGTTTATTTCACTGGGCGGGCGTTTCCCCAAAGCGATCTGCGGACGCTCCAGGTGGGCGGCTCCATCATTTACCGCGCACTGTCAGTGGCAGCAAAATTGAGCGACGCCGAATTTCGCCGCATTGCTTACAGCCATGGTGATGCGGGAAAAACCGCGTTTGAAGCTCTCGCTGGCCGCACCAATCCGGAGCCGTTCACATTAGTAGAATCGCGCGAATTTTTTCAGGTGCTACAGAGAACGCGTGGGCCGCTGGCGAAAACCGATCTGCTCCAACACCGTCTCGCCCATATCTCGGCAGCGGAAGGTCAGTACCTGGTTAAAATTCTCACCGGCGATCTGCGGATCGGGTTGCGCGAAGGCCTCGTCGAGGAGGCCATTGCCAGGGCGTTCAATGCCCCACTCGATGACGTCAAGGAAGCAAACATGTTGTTGGGAGATATCGGACGCGCCGCCATTCTCGCGAAACAGGGCGAACTGAATCGCGCCGAGCTTTCATTGTTTCGACCAATCAAATGCATGCTCGCGAGTCCTGAGCCAACCGCCGAGGCCATTTGGGCTCGTTTCATCGAAGAAAGCTCTGGTGGGGTTGTTTACATCGAAGATAAATTCGACGGCATTCGCGCCTAAGTGCACCGCGATTCGACACGAGTCGAAATCTTCTCGCGCGATCTAAAACGGATTACCGATCAGTTTCCCGAAATTGCGGAGCACGCGTGCGTATTTTC
>QHNU01000005.1 GCA_003218525.1 Verrucomicrobiota bacterium | reverse complement strand
CTGCCCGCGATCGTCAGCGGCATGGCCATCACTCTCAACCATTTCAAAAACATGCTCCTCGGGCGCACCAAAGTGACAGTGCAATACCCGGAACAGACCCTGGATGCTCAGATGCCAGACTACTACCGCGGCGCGCCCGCGCTGGTGCGCGACGAGGATGGCCGTGTCCGCTGCGTCGCTTGTCAATTATGCGAGTTCATCTGTCCACCGCGCGCGATCAAGATTGCGCCCGGTGAAATTTCATCGAATGATCGTTTCGCCAAGGTTGAGAAATTTCCGCGCGAATTCGATATCGACATGATCCGCTGCATCTTCTGCGGCATGTGCGAGGAAGTTTGCCCGGAGCAGGCAATTTTTTTGCGCAAAGATTACGCGATTACCGGGCTTACCCGCGCCGAAATGGTGCACACCAAGGAGAAGCTGCTCGAGATCGGCGGCGTCATGCACGGAGTGGTGCTGAAGTGGAACGAAAAGAAATGATGGACGACCGCGGATTGACCCTAACGAGTTCCGGATCGGCCATCCGCCAGCGCGGCTTCATATCAATCGACGATCCGAAATCCGAAATTCGAAATTTGTGATGTCTTCTCTGCTCTTTTGGACCTTCGCCATTGTCATGATCGGCTTTGGCGGAGCCGTCATCATTAATCGAAACCCCATAGCGAGCGCGCTTAGTCTAGTCGTTTCTTTTCTGGGACTCTCGGTCCTATTTGTATCGCTGAACGCATTTTTTATCGGCGTCATTCAAGTCCTCGTTTACGCCGGCGCAGTCATGGTGCTGTTCCTGTTCATTATCATGCTGCTCGATTTGCGCGCAGAAAAAATCCGCAAAATCAATTGGTTAACGTTCGGTGGTGGCGTGATCGTTTCGCTCTGTTTGTTGGTCCAAATTCTTGCCGTCATTGGCAGCACGAAAATGGCAAAGCAGCCATTCCCGCCGCTCGCCTCGCCGCGAATGGATGATGTCCGCAGCGTGGGCTTGCTCCTGTTCGAAAATTACAATCTCCCCTTTCAGATCATCGCGGTGCTGGTCCTGGTCGCCACGATCGGGGTGATTGTGTTGAGCAAGCGCGAACTGCGATGATCACGCTGGGCGATTATTTGATCGTCAGCGGGATATTGTTCGTGATCGGTTTCGCCGGCGTGCTCCTGCGCCGCAACATCATTATTATTTTCATGGCGCTCGAGTTGATGCTGAATGCTGCCAATCTTTCGCTTGTTGCTTTCTCCCGCTTTCGCCTTGGGCCAGATGGTCTGCCCAATTACAACGCCCAGGTCCTCGTCTTTTTCATTATCACCGTTGCTGCGGCCGAAGTCGCCGTCGGCCTGGCCATCATCGTGGCGCTGTTTCGCGTCCGACGCACTACTCACGTCGAAGACATCAACACCCTGAAGTTCTAGCCGCGATGGCCAGCGCTCTACCCTGGTACGCTTTATTTACGCCGCTCCTGGCCAGCGCCATCATCGTGCTTTTCACCCAGCGTGCACGCGCTCTGAGCGCGCTCATTTCTGTTCTCGCCGTCATCGTCAGTTTCGCTTGCGCTTGCTTCGTTTTTGCCCGCGCTGAAATCAAAGCCGCCCAAATCCCTTGGATCGATTTTCCGGGAATGTTGCGCGTTCCAATTGGCTTCACTCTTGACCAATTGAGCAAAACCATGCTCGTGCTCGTCACCGGCGTCGGCGGTCTGATCCATATTTATTCGCTCGGCTACATGCGGGATGATGCCGGCAAATCGCGTTATTTCGCCGCCCTTTCTTTCTTCATGTTCTCAATGTTGGGCATCGTGCTCGCGAACAATTTCGTTATGCTGTTCGTCTTCTGGGAGCTGGTCGGCCTCAGTTCCTATTTGCTCATTGGCCACTGGTTCGAGCGCGATACCGCGGCCGATGCGGCTAAAAAAGCTTTCATCACCAATCGCATCGGCGATTTCGGTTTTATGCTCGGCATCCTCATGGTCTGGGGCGCGACTGGCTCCGTCCTTTTCGACGACATCGTTCCGCAACTCTGGCGTGTCACCAGCAATCCGACATTTCTGACCATTACCGTGCTCCTGATTTTTTGCGGTGCCGTGGGCAAGTCCGCGCAATTTCCGCTGCACGTTTGGCTGCCCGACGCCATGGAAGGACCGACTCCGATCTCTGCTCTCATCCATGCCGCCACGATGGTGGCGGCCGGAGTCTACATGCTGGTGCGTGTCGGTTTCCTCGTGCAAGCGTCGCCGGACGCGCTTCGAGTGATCGCCTGGATCGGCACCATTACCGCAGTGATGGCCGCGTTGATCGCAACCCAGCAAGACGATATCAAGCGGATTCTCGCTTACTCCACGCTTTCGCAGCTTGGCTACATGATCATGGCCATAGGCCTCGCTTCGAGTGAAGCCGCCATGTTCCATCTATTCACGCATGCCTTCTTCAAGGCGCTGCTTTTCCTGGGTGCCGGTGCGGTTATTGTCGCCCTGCACCACGAACAAAACATTTGGCGGATGGGTGGCCAGGGCCGAAACCTGTTCTTAACGTTTGTGGCCTTTGGCGCGGGCACCCTCGCACTCATCGGCTGTCCACCCTTTTCCGGTTTCTTCAGCAAAGACGCCATCCTCGCCCTCGCTTACGACCGCAGCGGCGCGATCTTCATCGTTGCGCTCTTCACTGCCTTTTTGACCGCGTTCTACATGACGCGGTTACTCGTCGTCGTGTTCTTCGGAAAGCCACGCACCCCAGTTGCGCAAACCAGCAGCGAAGCCCCCACCACCATGCTCGTTCCGTTGTTTGTTCTGGCGCTGCTCGCGCTCATTGGCGGATTCAACTTCTTTGCCGGACGTTTCCTCATCGTTCCGCATAAACGCGAGACGGCGGTTTTGGTTCCCGCACTCGCGCTAGCGGCGATGCTCGCCGGTCTGACCGCTGCGACTTGCCTTTACCGCGCTCGAACTGCTGAACGGCTTTGGATCGAGCCTCTGCGAAGAAAACTCTACATCGACGAGTTTTACGACTGGTTCATTAATGTGACACAAGAGGTCCTTGCTCGCGTCGCCGCTTTCATCGATCGCTGGATCATTGATGTCGGTGTCGTCCGTGGTGCAAGCGGTACGACATGGGGATTCGGTGCGCTTCTTCGTTTAATGCAGGTCGGCAATTTGCAGGCCTACGCTTTCATCTTTGGCCTCGGCATTATCTGGGTCATTTACTTCGCGATTTTCCGCTGATGATTCTGCTGATTACATTTGCGCCAATTCTGGCGGCGGTGGTGATCATGCTCGGATCGCCTGCGCGCATCACCGCCCTGATCGCATCCGTCCTTACTCTCTTATCTACTGCGATTGAATATCTTAGCTTCAATCCGAGACCCGGTACGTTTCAGGACGTCCGCTCGCTCTCCATTTCCCCCGATCTCGGCCTGAGTTTCACCCTCGGTCTCGATGGCCTTAGCCTGGTCATGGTCCTGCTCGCTGCCGTCGTTCTGCATCGAACACCACGAACGTGAATTTTACGCCTGTCTGCTTTTCATCGCGGGCGGAGCCATCGGTGCGTTCGCCTCGCTCGATCTGTTTTTCTTTTACGCCTTTCACGAGCTCGCTCTCATCCCCACGTTCTTGCTCATCGGAATTTGGGGAACTGGCAACCGCCGCGCGGCTGCCTGGAAAGTCACGATCTATCTTGCGCTCGGCAGTTTTATTCTCCTGATCGGATTAATCATGCTCTATCGGGCCGTTCCAGCATCGATGCGGAGTTTTGATATTCGAGTTTTGCAAGCCGCGGGCTCGACTGGTCAGATCGGAGCCGCTGCGCAATCGCCAATTTATCTGCTATTGCTGGCCGGGTTCGGGACATTGATTTCCCTGGTGCCATTTCACACCTGGGCGCCCGAGGCATATGCCAGCGCGCCGGCTCCAGCCGCCATGCTCCACGCCGGCGTTTTGAAAAAATTCGGGCTTTACGGACTATTGCGAATCGCGCTTCCGATAC
>QHNU01000004.1 GCA_003218525.1 Verrucomicrobiota bacterium | reverse complement strand
ATTTCTCATATCGGAGGCGGTCCGTGGGGAAGGAGGAATCTTACGAAACAGTCGCGGCGAAGAGTTCATGTCGGGCTACCACGTCCGCGGCTCGCTTGCGCCGCGCGATGTAGTGGCTCGTGCCATCGACGCGGAAATCAAACGTAGCGGCGCACA
Source organism: Verrucomicrobiota bacterium (assembly GCA_003218525.1). Lineage (GTDB taxonomy): Bacteria > Verrucomicrobiota > Verrucomicrobiia > Chthoniobacterales > UBA10450 > AV69. The sequence goes on along the minus strand of QHNU01000004.1, from coordinate 6,574 downwards.
GTGCGTCTATTTAGACATCACGCATCGGCCGGCAGAGTTCGTGCGGGAACGTTTTCCTCACATTTTCGAGACGCTGTTAAAGCTCGGAATCGATGTGAGCGAACAGGCGATCCCGGTAGTACCGGCAGCCCATTATCAATGCGGCGGGATCAAAACCGACGTGAATGGTGCAACCAGCTTGCCCGGATTGTACGCGATTGGCGAGGTGGCTTGCACCGGATTGCACGGGGCGAATCGTCTGGCCAGCAATTCATTGCTCGAAGGCGTCGTCGTAGCTAATCGCGCTTGCCAAGCGCTGGTGCGCGAGCGTCCTCTTGACGCCAGAAAGAAAATTACGTTGCCGGAATGGGTCGCGGGCGATGTCCAGAATGTGGACGAGTTGGTGGTCATTTATCACAATTGGGACGAAATTCGCCGCCTGATGTGGGATTACGTAGGCATTGTCCGGACTGATAAACGGCTGCAACGCGCAGCCTCGCGATTGCGCAATTTACAGCGTGAGATTCACGATTTTTATTGGAATTTCAAGATCTCGGTCGATCTGCTTGAGCTGCGCAATCTCGCCACCGTTGCCGCCCTAATTGTCGATAGCGCTCTTTTGCGAAAGGAAAGTCGTGGCTTGCATTACACACTGGATTATCCAGGCACGGATAATGCGCGCTTTCGCCACGATACGTTGCTCATCCGGGCCTAGACGTTGGAACGAATGATGCTTTATCGAGATAAATAGCCCTCTGGCTGCGACTTCTCGATGAGGAAACCGCTTGCCGAGAGGTTGGTTTTCGGATAAAGACCTGCCACGCCAATGAGAAACGGCTTTGTTTTAGCGATATTGGCCCTCGCCGGCGTCAGTACCGCTGCTGGGCAGTCTCCCTACGAGAGCGCGGCAGATTTTGCCAAATATGCCCGGAAGTTACGCGAGCAGGCACTGCTTAAGGTGGAACCGCAAGTCTTCGTCCCAACTGCCTCGCGCACTAGCACAACGACCCGTTATCCCTGGAAAACCAACATCGTGACGACGGTTTTTTGGATTGGCGAACAGGCTGGCGGAAACAATCCAGTACCAAATCACAAGAGCTCCTGGGACGCCAATTGGGCTTCCAATTATGGTGGTTTTGATAATCCCGATTCTTCCTCACGCCGCAACTATATCCCGGCCGCGTTCGTGCCGCGGCAAAATCCGTTTTACTGCGCGCTCCCTTACAACGATGTGACTCACGGCCAGTTCAAACCAGAGGCAGCGCTGGTCATCCCCTGGTTTAAACAAGCTTACACCGAGCCGGGCAAATCCGTCTGTAAAGATCGGTGGATTGCAATCCGCAAAAGCAACCGGATCTGTTATGCTCAGTGGGAAGATTGCGGACCGTTTCGCACTGATCATTTCCAATACGTCTTTCAGAGCGAACGGCCAAAACCGAACTTGAACCGCGGAGCCGGTCTGGACGTGTCACCGGCCGTTCGGGATTACCTTGGGCTTTCACCGACCGATGTCACGGATTGGCAGTTCATTGAAGTGCGCGATGTGCCGCCAGGTCCCTGGCGGACTTACGGCGATAACAATCATTTCGTCATTGCCAAACGGCAGGCTGAACAGCGCCTCGTCCAACAAGGCTCCGGCAGCGCACACTAGGCCGCTCGATCTGCGCTTAGGCGCGGGCGGAGTCGCTCGAACGTCGTTTCGAGTTGGCTGATCCGATCCACGATGGGCTGATGTCGTTCGCGCTGGGCCGCGCAAAAGACTGCCAGTGGCTGAAAAGCTGCGCTGATTTCCGAATAAAAAACGTTTATCGCCTGCGTAATTTGCTCTTCGATGGCATGCACGAGTTCGCCCCGTTTCGTTTCCATCTGCCCGGCGTAAGTTCGCAAGATTTTCTGCCGTTGCCGTTGGGCTAACAAAGTGCCGACAATCGCCGCTGAAACGGCGAGAACTCCGGTTACATCAGCGATGGCGGCACTGCTCATGGCAGCAATAAGCGCAACGAGTCCACCAGCCGCGGCAACGCCCGCCGGTATGCGCAAACGATTGGACGTTTCACGGAAAATGATCGCGAGTTGCTCCTCGATCGCGCGGCCGGCGATCCGCTCCGCCAGCGTGAGCTGAATTGATTGGAGCAGTTCGCGCCGCTGCCGTGCGAAATCTGGCTGCATGCGGGGTGCCTGTGATTTTGCGTCAGGGCCAAATTGGGTATCGATCATATCTTGCAACTGCGGCCAAATACCGCGCAAATCAGTCTCAAGCAATTGCACCGCGTTCTCGATTTGAGGCTGCACCAGCTGGCGCAACTTCGCCTCCATCTCGGCTTGGAAATCGCGCTGCCAATCGTGCGGTCGCCAGATCATTTTTATTGTCACCCAGAAGGTCAGCCGCTGCTCCAGTAGACGCGTGCCTTGATTACTACACTCCCGGCAGGCGTGATCGATCCCACGTAGAAAACCATGCACTTGCCGAAACGTTTGATCTTGGCGCGCTTGCAAAAAGCGCGTAATGCGATCGAGCCGTTCTTCATCGCGCTCAATCATGCGGAATGCCTCGCGAACCTCCGATGCGATCTCACCCAAGACGATTTGCCCGGTCTGCCACGCCGATTTCAACTTCAACATGCCCGCGCTCGAATCCGTCACAATCCGATTGATCTGTTCCTCGAGCGGAGCGAATTGACTTTCCTGCCAGTGCCTTTCGCTGTCCGCGTTCTTCGTCCGCGCCAGCAGAGCCTGGCGAGCGGAAACAGCGAAAATAGCGGGCGCGAATCCGAGGCGCTGTAGAGCCGTGTCTTCGAGATGACGCCGGATTACTTTGACCTCAGCGGCATCGCGCAGGTCGGCCTGTTGCAAAACAAAAATGGTGTTTTTCAGCCATCGCTGCTGCACGAAGCCGAGAAAATCCCAGGCCGATTGCGTCCAGGGATTGACGACCGAGAAGACAAAAAGCACCAGATCGGCGCGCGGCACAAATTGCTCGGTGACCCGTTGGTGCTCGCTCACCATGGTATTTGTTCCAGGTGTGTCGACGATGTTAAAATCCTGGAGAAAATCGATCGACAAATAGCGCTCGATTAGCTGAGACGAGACGTCGACGGTCTTCTCTTCCTTGCCATAACGAAAAATACAGATCTTGTCCGTAGCTGGCAGGACATCGGCTTTTGCGAACTCTCGCCCAAAAAGTGCATTCAAAAGCGACGATTTGCCGGATTTGACTTCACCGACGACTACGAAAAGCAATGGCTCGCGGATATTGGCGAGCAGCCCATGCAGCGTATCCGCAGTGGCGGTGCCCTGCTTGATTTCGGCCACCAAGCGGAGCAATCCGATCAGTGCAGCTTCGACATCCGTGCGGAGGGTGACGGTCCCGTCTTGGGTGCTGCTGGCGCGGGACTTGCCACCGACGCGCTCATGGTTTTCGGTTGTGTCCGCGCCATGCGCAAGAGCTCTGAAACGGTGACAAACTTGAATCCCCTGGCTTCGAGCTCGCTTAACGTCGCCGGCATGGCTTCAATAGTTCCCGGATGGATATCGTGCGAGAGAACAATTGATCCCGGCCGCGTTTCTTTCAGGATCCGGTTCGTCACGACGGTGGGTCCGGGCCGTTTCCAGTCATTAGGGTCAACATCCCACAGCACAATTTCATAGCCGAGTTCGTCGTGGATGAAATGCTTTTGTCGTGCAGTAAGCGAGCCATAGGGCGGTCGAAGCAATACTGGTCGTGCGCCAATGGCCCCGCTGATTGCCTCCTCAGTCCGCTTGATCTGACTACGGACATTTTCGTCTGATATTTTGGCTAGGTTGGGATGGGACCAGCTGTGGTTTCCAATTTCATGACCTTCGCGAGCCGCACGTTTTACGATCTCGGGATGTTGCGCGACGTTTTCACCGATGACAAAAAAGGTGACGTGGATGTGACGTTGCGCTAGCAGATCGAGCAGACGCGGTGTTAGTTTTTCACTCGGGCCATCGTCGAACGTTAGGGCGATGTAGGGTCCATCTACGGGCACGCAGCTGACCGTGATCTTTGGCTCCGGAGGTGCCGGAACCGGCGTTGGTTTTTCCGTCGGCGATGCGGATTCCTGAGCGAGGGCGACGGACACCAGGAGAAGCGCGGAACTGATGCAAAAGAATCGAAGCATGGAAGATAAGCGCAAAAGAGTGCGGTTATTTACGCGAGGTATTTGTCAAAGCAAGAACCCAGCCCGAAATTGGAACGCCCAAGGGAAGGCTAAGCTCACCCCCAAATTTGGCAATTATCCTGCTCCGTCAGGCAATAAGATCGTTGTTCCGGGGGGCTGGGAAGGGACGTCGATGGCCCAGACCGCCGTACCGGCGCGAATCTCGATGAATGAAGATTCTCCTTGTCGAAGACCAGGACGATAGCCGTCAAACGCTGCGTAAACTGATCGAATTGCGGGGACATGAGGTCGTGGCGGTCGCCACGGCGGAGGAAGCGGAGCGGGCCTTAGCCGAGACGAATTTCCCCCTTCTGATCCTCGATTGGATGCTTCCGGGAAAAAGCGGGATCGACCTCTGCCGTGAACTTCGACTGCGCTCTGATGGCGACGAAATGTTCATTTTGCTCGTGACTGCCAAAGGTGATCGCGAGGATCTCGAACAAGCGTTGGAGGCTGGCGCGAACGACTATTTGACCAAGCCGATTGATCTTTCGCGCTTGAACGTCCGCCTCTCCGTCGCCGAAAGACAGATTCGCAGTCTAATCGAACGCAATCAGACGCGACGCGAGTTGCAGGAGTCGGCGCGAACCATGACCAATATCCTCGAGAACACGGCAGACGGCTTCGTGGCCTTGGATGTTTTAGGACACTTTACCTATTTGAATCCGGGAGCGGAATCATTGCTTTGTTGCTCACGCGATGAGGTACTCGGTCAGAAAGTTTGGGAAAAGTTTCCAAAATTTGGCGGTAGTCCCTTTGAAAAAAATTATCGGTACGTCCTGGAAAGGCAGGAGTCGATCGAGTTCGAGACATGTGATCCGACAGGCCGGAAATGGTTTGAAGTACACGCATACCCAAGCGGAGGCGGCGTCTCAGCGCTCTTTCGCGACGTGACCGAGCGCAAGCGGACGGAAGAAGACCGATTAACGACCGGCAAGCTAGAGTCGCTCGGGACATTGGCCGGCGGCATTGCACATGACTTGAATAATATTCTCACTGTTATCTCGGGTAACATTGGTCTTGCTCAGTTCGAGACCCCACCCGACGACGAAGATTTACTGGCATGCTTGGCAAAAGCGGGAGATGCGGCAAAACAGGCTGCCCATCTGTCTAGTCAGCTGCTGACCTTTTCGAAGGGTGGCGCGCCAGTAAAAAAAGTCGTGACCGTGGCCGAACTGCTTACCAAAGCGGCTAATTTCTCCCTGCATGGATCTAATTTGCGAGCGGACATTGAAATCCCATCCGATCTCTGGCGGGCGGAAGTCGATTCAGCACAAATCGAGCAGGTCATTAATGCCCTGATGATCAACGCCCGTGAGGCAATGCCGTCCGGCGGCACCGTCCTCATTACCGCTCGCAATACCGAACTGGAGAACAAAGCAGGCGTGCTCTTGCCGCAGGGACGCTACGTCAAAGTAACGATTGCAGACCAGGGACCTGGCGTTCCTGACAACGTTGCGACAAAAATTTTCGACCCTTACTTCACCACAAAACCGGCGAGCAGCGGACTCGGCTTGTCGATCAGTTTCTCAGTCATTAAGAAACACGGCGGGTTACTGCATCTCGAAAATTCATCACCAGCGGGCGCGGTCTTCGCCTTCTACTTGCCCGCAACCAAGGCGGAGGCGACTGAGCTGACGGAGTCCGGCTCCAGCGCGGCCTCACTGTTCGAGAATCAACGTATTCTCGTGATGGACGATGAAGAGGGAATTCGCGACCTCACCTGCCACCTGCTCATCTCACTTGGGTATAATGTCACGGCTGTGGCCGATGGCATGGAGGCCGTGAGAGCGTATCAAAACGCAATGGAGCGAGGCGAAAATTTTCACGCCGTGATCCTGGACGCAACTATTCGCGGTGGAATGGGTGGCCTGGCTACCATTGAGCGCCTGCGCACTCTCGACCCGCGCGTGACCGCCATTATTTGCAGTGGCTATTCGGATGAAGCTGCCCTCGCTGGATTCCTGCAATACGGTTTCCGCGGGGCCTTGCCGAAACCTTTTACGCGACGCGATTTAGCCGATGCCCTGGAGCGCGCTCTGATGGCGGCGAAAAATAAACCAGTCTTCGCCAGTTAACCCTTTCGCAACTTGTCGATCGCGGCGATAAACGCCTCCGGCCCCCCTTCCATGTAGCCGAGCTCACCGATCTTTCGGCCGTCGGCATTGAGCACAACAATGGTCGGGAACCCCTCAACCCGATATTGACTCGCGAGCTGCATGTTCTGCTTCTTCACCTCTTCTGTCTGAGATTTTGCCCTAGGAAAATCGAGCTCAACAAGGACAAGATTCTTTGCGGCGTAATCCTGAAATTGCGGCTTCGAGAATACTTCTGCATTTAACCGTTTGCACCAGCCGCACCAATCCGATCCCGTAAAATCAAGGAGCAGAAATTTGTTATCCGACTTGGCTTTG
>QHNU01000003.1 GCA_003218525.1 Verrucomicrobiota bacterium | reverse complement strand
GCGATTTCCGCAATCGAATAACCAAGCCATTTCTCATGGTCAAAGTCGATCGGCGTGATGACCGAGACCGACGAAGGCACGGCATTGGTCGCATCCAGGCGTCCGCCCATCCCGGTCTCGAGGATGAGAATTTCGCATCCCGTCTTGTCGAAATGTCGCAGGGCAAGCGCAGTCGCAATTTCAAAAAATGTCGGATGCGGATCCCAGGTCGAAATCAAATCGCGAATCTCAGTCAACCCATTAGCGACCTTTTCTTCGGCGATCATTTCGCCATCGACCTGGATACGTTCGCGAAAGCTGACAAGGTGAGGGGAGGTGAAAAGGCCGGTGAGATGGCCAGCGGCACGACAGATCGCCTCTGCCATGGCACAAACCGAGCCTTTCCCGTTCGTACCGGCGACGTGGATGACTTGCGCTGGAAAACTCAGCTCCAGTTCACCCAGCAAACGCCGGATATTCTCGAGGCCAAGTTTGATTCCGTGACGCTGGGTCGAGTAAAGCCACGCCAGGGCTTCGCGATAGTTCACGCTGCCGGCGCGAAGAATTGGAGAAATTGCGCGATCTGCGGGCGTAATCTCCTGCGGTCGACGATCTGGTCGATCAATCCATGCTCTTTCAGAAACTCAGCCGTTTGGAATCCCTTTGGCAGGTCTTGGTGTGTCGTCTCTTTAATAACGCGCGGGCCGGCGAAACCGATCATGCTTTTTGGCTCTGCCAGAATGACGTCTCCAAGTGAGGCGTAGCTCGCCATCACGCCTGCCGTAGTCGGATTTGTAAGCACTGAAATGTAGGGGAGTTTCGCATCGGCGTGGCGGGCAAGCGCGCCGCTTGTTTTCGCCATCTGCATTAAGCTCAACATTCCTTCGTACATGCGTGCGCCCCCGGAAGCGGAAATGATGATAATGGGAATGCGCTCGCGCGTGGCGAACTCAATCACACGGGTGATGCGTTCGCCCACAACCGAACCCATGGTGCCGCCGAGAAAAGTGAAATCCATGACGGCAACAGCGACGCGCATTCCCTCAAGCTTGCCGTGTCCGCTAATTACCGCGTCCATTAAGCCGGTCGTCTCCTGGTATTTTTTCAACCGGTCCTTGTAAGTCGCCATCCCTTCGAAGCGAAGCGTGTCGAGCGACTGCAAATTTGCATCCATCTCCATGAATGTGCCGGGGTCGAGCAAATCCTGAATCTTTTCCTGAGCCGATTGCGGAAAATGATAATCGCAGCGTGGACAGACGCGTTTATTCTCCGTCAGCTCGATTTCGTGAACGACATCATCGCATCCGGGACACTTCTGAAAAAGGCCCTGCGGAATGTCGCGTTTTTTTCGGCCTCCAATTTTAAGTGTCGGTTTTCTAAAAATTGCCATGGTTAAGCGCGCGCGGCCGTAATTGCGTAGACCGATCGCGCACCAGCCTCGCGCAAAACACGCGCACATTCGCTCAAAGTCGAGCCGGTCGTTAAAATATCGTCCACCAGAAGCACCCGCAACTCTCGCACGGCCATCTTTTTTCGTAAACGAAAGGCGTTACGCAAATTTTCCACGCGATCGCTCCGGTCGAAGGCGGTTTGCGTCGTGGTATAGCGAATGCGTTCCAGCACGCGACAGACCGGTACGCCAATCTTCTGGGCGAGCATCGTTGCCAGGACGTGCGCTTGATTAAAACCGCGCTCTCTCAAACGCGCTGGATGCAGCGGAACGGGAACAATCAAATCGAACGCTCGATTCCGTAGCCTCGCATCCACCATCGCTTCGGCCATCCAGCCGGCGATCGGATGACGCAGATAGAGTTGTCGACCGTATTTGAATTGAAGAATGACGAAGCGAACCACGCTCCGGCTTCGATAAGCGGAGATGGCGGCATCGAATTCCAGTTTGCGGTGAGTGCAATTCGCGCACGTAAATTCGCTCTCGATCGCGCCCGCAAAAGGTTCGGAGCATTTCGCGCAGAATGGCGGAAGAATGCGTTGGGCTTTGTCGTGGCATGAAGAGCAGAGGTGCTCCGAGTTCGATATGGCCGCGCCACAAGCTCCGCAATTCGGCGGATAAAAAAGGGAGGCGATTGCCTGTAATGGCTCAAGCGTTCTCGCGATCTTCATATCGAAGCCAAACAAACATGAGCGCCCAGCTAACCAATGCCAGCCCAAGCGGAATTAAGCCAATGAGCAAATTCCGCCCAAGCCAAGGTAAAATTTCCGGACGTTTGGTCATTTTGCCCACAATGCCGCTGACGAAAATCCAGCCGCTGTGAAGTCCGATCGGCATCCAAAGCGATCTCGTCCGTAATCGAGAGTCGGCCAAAATCCAGCCGATCAAAAACAACGTAGTAAAGGCAGCCATAACCATGATCGGATCGGCAAATTGCCCGAATGAATGGGCAATCGATTTGAACCCGGAACACCAGGTTACAAGCTCGCTTGTGCGACCTGGAGCCTTAAGGAAGTGAACGATGGCAAATAAGAAAGAGGTGAGGAAAGTTGCCGTCAGCGCCCGCAAATCTCGCAAAAGAATACCGAGGAGTAATCCGCGGAAAAACGTTTCTTCGATTAAAGGAACGCCCGCCGCTGCGGCCGTGATCGCGCCGATGGAAGCCCACGGGATCGCCGTCTTGAGCAGAAAAACTTTTGCCAAAATTAGAACCATGCCAGCGCAGGCAAGGGGAAGACCGGAGACTAGCAGGCCAGCAACGACATCGCGCACGCCATGCGGATTCTTTTCTAATTGCAAATCGCGGACCGAGCGCAGGTGGAGCGAGCACAGAAGGGGCCAAAGAAACACCAGCGCCGTAATTAGTAGGGCGCGATGGAAAAAACTCTCGAAATTGTAATAAGTAAGAAATGTTAGGATGCCGTGTGCTGCCAATACTTGCGCACTCCAAAACAGAAAG
>QHNU01000002.1 GCA_003218525.1 Verrucomicrobiota bacterium | reverse complement strand
TGGTTATGGTCACATGTATCCGCAAACTCTGTATGGCCATGTCCTTACCACCATCGAAATCATGTCCGGCATGTTTTGGTTGGCCGTCATTACCGGCTTGATCTTTGTCCGCTTCTCCAGGCCGACCGCGCGCATCTTATTCAGTAAATCGATTGTTATTACCCCATTCGATGGCCGGCCGGCGCTGATGTTGCGGGTGGCGAACATGCGCCACCACAGCATGGTCGAAGCCGAGTTTCGCATCATGTTTCTGCGTGACGAACCGATCGCCGAAGGGGGAACCTTTCGCCGGTTCTACTCACTGAAATTGGATTTTGACCGGCTGATTGTCTTCCCGGCGGCGCTGACCTTGCGCCATTTCATCGATGAACAAAGTCCACTTTACGGAGCAACTCCGGAGTCGCTCGAAGCCGGCGACGCGCGGTTGATCGCATCAGTAGTATGCGTCGAAACCGTCATTCCCGCCGCGGTCCAGAGCCAGCAAGACTATTCCTGGCGTGATGTGCGCTTCGGCGAACGCTTCGTCGAGATTTATACCGAGTTGGGCGACGGAAAACTAACCGTCGACTACGGCCGGATCCACGATACCGAACCGGTCACGAAGTAGGCAGTGTAGGTACCGGATGCTCCTGGGGCACATTCTGTGGTTCGGATTTGTGCTCCGCGTCCGTCAGCGATACGCTCACGCGATGAAGACACGAACTCTGATAGCAGTTGGGCTGGTCGCGGCGAGCCTTTCCATTGGTATCGCTGCGCAAGCGAACGAAGAAAAAGAGCAAGAGATAAAAGCGGCTGACGTCCCGGCGGCGGTGCAGAAAGCGGCGGAAAATGAGGCCAAAGGGGCAAAGATCCTCCGCTGGGAAAAAGAGGGCAACAATTATGAGGCCGTCGTTGCGAAAAAGAACGGCAAACAGGTGGGGATCAAAATGAATGCCGACGGCAAGGTATTAAGCAAGCACAACGAAAGCGCAGAACACCAGGAGAAAAAGTATTGATCGAAACAGCGGTTCTGGAGCGTTTCTGGCTCCAGGACCGTCTTCACAGAAAAAATTACATAAGCCGTTACCACCTAAGCGGTATGGCCGCGCGGTTGAGGGGTCGGCGCTGAGGTTGGCTGTCAGGCTGTTGATTTGCATATGCCACTGATAATATTCGTGTCATGATCCTTTGCGAAGCCGGGCCAACTTAAGGCCGATATCCGATTCACCAATAATGGCGTTAATGAAAAAAGAGCTATTCGTGTGCGACGATTGCGGCGAACGGAAACGGCTCAGCAGCATGGAGCGCCATTTCTGCGAAAACCCGACTCATAACCGCGCGGTCGAAATGCGGCCTTCACGGATAAAGAAGCCGACTTCACTAAAACCGTCCAATCCAAACTGAGCTTGACGAATTTGGCGCGCCTCAAAAGTGCGGCTAGGAGAATGTTGAATCAGGAACGTAGAAGCTTAGGATTGAATTAGCGGCAATTGATTCGATTCGGGTTGAGCAAGCGCGGACAAGAGTATTTCTAGCGGCGGTCTACCTGTCGCGCCGTAGTGGAACGGAGGGGGATGACCGCCGAAGTTATGTAACAATCTCGCATTTTTTTTGAGCGAACTTCTCACTGGCAGCGCCGCATTGCACGTGAACATTATGCGGGAGCGAATGAAAACATTGTTTCTTGCATGCATCACATTGGCCATCTTCGGCTGTACGCAGACGCAGGTAAATTACACCAGCTATGTTGGGCAACAGCAGGATTGGCCTTTTGCCACGGGCGCGATTGTGCAAACACGGTTTGCCCTTCCGCTCTATCAAGGTCCTCCTGATCGACCGTATCGTATTTTAGGCTGGATCGAGGTGGAGAACGCACGCGGCGCTCTAGGGCTGAGATCGGGAGGCGTCGAATACGCTGTGAAGGAAGCGGCGAAACGCGGTGCCGATGCGGTAATCCTGCTGAGGAACAGGGCAAATACTTCAGGAACACTGGCACCTACTCGGGAAGGGTACGCGCGAGTGATTGCAATCAAGTTCCTGTTGTAACTTAGATCACGAACAGCATAACTTCCCCCAGTTCGATGCGCGAGCTCGGCCGGATTGCTTAATCGCTCTCGAATCGGACTAGAGGCTGTAGGTTAGCTCTAGAGCTTCGGCGGAGGTTGTGGCGCGGCTGCATTCCGGCCGATTAAGTTCGACGTCCGAGCACGTCGTCGGACATCAGACTCCGCTACGATTTCCAATCGGCCAAAAGCGCTCTGACGCTCTTGTCCGCTCGTGCTGGACGTCCGCTCGGCAGATGGAGTCGCACGCTGCCTTCGGGTAATCCGAAAACGCGTTCGATCTTCCGTTGTCCGGTGCCAATGCTCGCATCGCGCCGCAGATTGAATTTGCGACGTGCGGGAAACTCCTTTCTGGGCCGCTTGCGAGGCATGAAAGCGGTTTATTACATCCAGTGCTGCAAGGCAATCATCCTGTGCGAGATCTCGCTTGAAGATGCCGGTCCTTTCTAGGAGCAAGATTGGTAGCTGCTCTTCAAAAGGGATGGTTTACCGTAGCCGCGCTCTCTAGGCGCGGGTCTAGCCTTAACACGACGGTCAGAGACCGCCGCTACAACGACCATGATTTGTCATTTCGAGCGAAGCCGAGAAATCTCTGAATATTCGTTCAGAATAGTCCCCGCGAAACCGTCGCATCGATGACAGATATATCCGCTTTGAAACCTTTTCGCGACTAAATGCCGGAGTATAGCAATTCCTACAGGCTGAAGCTATGCCGCCCGAGTTCGAATGTTGATTTCGGAGGTAAGCGTCTGATGAACGGGACATCTGTCCGCAATCTCCATAAGCTTGGACCGTTGCTCGTCAGTAAGCGGCCCGGTAAGGTGAATCTCCCGCTCGATTCGGTCGATCTTTCCTTCTTTGGTCTCGCACTCAGCGCAGTCGATCGCGTGAATTTTCGAGTGATACAGGGAAACGATCACGGTCTCGAGCGGCCAGCCTCTTCGGCGGGCGTAAAAAGAGATCGTCATCGAAGTGCAGGTGCCGAGCGAAGCCAGAAGAAGGTCGTAGGGAGATGGTCCGGTATTGGTCCCACCGAAAGCGACCGGTTCATCGCCGGCAAGACGGTGCTCGCCAATTTCAACTGCTTGGGCAAAGCCGGCGGAATTTCCGCGAACGATGACGTGTGGCGGACTGTTAGAAGTGATTTCTGCCATGGTGGAGAGCAGCAATAAGACTCTGTCGCTTAGTTCGCCGCAAGCCCAGAATGTTTGGGAGAACGCGAAGCGATGGATTTACGCTTAAGCGTGGATAAGCACTACACTGTGACCCTCGCCGATTACCTTTGCGCTGCTAAGAATGCGCTGATTTTCACCGGAGCCGGCATTTCGACCGACAGTGGGATTCCGGATTTTCGCGGTCCGCAGGGGGTCTGGACCCGGCGTCAGCCCGTTTATTTCCACGATTTTATGAGCTCGGAAGCAGCACGGATCGAACATTGGGATTACAAGCTGGAAGGCCGGGATGCCTTCCGTAGCGCGCGACCCAATGTGGTCCATCGTGCCATTGTCCGGTTGGAACGAGCGGGGAAAGTGGGGGCCGTCATTACCCAAAACATCGATGGTTTGCATCGGCTTGCCGGGACCAGCGCGGAACTGCTTGTCGAACTACATGGCACAAACACTCTAGTCGAATGTCAGACTTGTCATTGGCGAGGTGATCCCGAAGCGCATTTCGAGTTTTTCCGCCGTAATCGCAGGCCGCCACTCTGTCACTGTGGCGGATTCCTAAAGCCGGCAACGATTAGTTTCGGCCAAAGCCTAGATCCGCAAGAACGAGCGAGTCAGGCGGCAATGGAAACCGACCTGGTGGTGGCACTGGGTTCTACCTTGTCGGTATATCCAGCTGCATCATTTCCGCTGGTGGCGGCTCGGCGCGGCATTCCGTACATCATTATTAATCGAGGAGCGACTGATCACGATCATGAACCGTGCGTGACGCTGCGCTTTGAAGGGAAAGTAAGCGATATTTTTCCCCCAGCGGTGGATTCCGCGCTCGCCTAATGACGAATAGTGATGGCCAGTTTTGATCGTGGGTCGTGATGTTATACGTGAGTCACGTATGTCAGCGGGCTAACTGCCTCTCAGTAGCGAATCAGTTTGCGCAGGGCAACAAGAGCGATTCCGCGGGGCACAGCTCGCCCTTGTTCCCATTCTTGCAGAGTTCGGATGGAGATCTGGAGTTTGAGAGCCGCTTTGCCTTGGGACAACTTATGAGCATGTCGCCACGCGCGCAGGTCGGTCCGTAAATTCAACCCTCCGGTCCAACCCGGCTTCTTCCTTGGATTGAAACTGCGCTTCATCGCAATGGATACTCCAATGTTATACGTGACTCACGTATACGTTTAGAGATCGATATTAGAAGATCAAATAGGAGATAGTGCGAGGAGAGGCACATGAGGGGCGCCAGCGATGCCATTCCCTCGTGGGTGCGCCTGCGTTGCTTTGGTCTGAATGCCTTCGCCGAGCGACATACGCGAGTCACGTATAAGAACCACTGCCGAAGTTTCTGGGAAATTAATCGGGGTCGCGACACCCCGTTCCCTGCTCGTATGCGGCGCGAATCGCGCCGGCAACTGGTACCGTTGCTGCTCCAAGGAGTCCTTGTGCAATCAAGCGAGACGAAACCTGTTTCGGAGTTTGGGACTAACAAGCTGAAAACGGCCAAGTTAGCCGATAAGATGGGCATCATGGTGACTGCCCTCTACGACAAGCTTGTCGGACGCGGATATCTTGAGCTCAGGAACGGCAAGCGAACGTTGACTGACAAAGGACGAGAAGTCGGCGGCGAGGTCGAACCCGGTAAAGAATCCTCATTCTTTTGGCCTCCGGACCTCATTGTCTGAAGGCGTTTGCTAATTGCAATCGCAAGATGCGACCCGCGTCGGCTTCGATTCCGGTCTCTGAATATCTGACCGATTGATCGCACCGTTTGTTCCTACGTTAATGCCGCTTGAAATATTGAACGGCTTGTTCGTGTTTCTTGGCCGCAGCTTTCGTCTTGAAAGTGCCGAGATTCCGTCGTTTGCCCGTTTTGGGATTCTTCTTCCGTGAATACAACCGATACTGGCCGGACTTCAGTTTTCTAATCATGCGGTGAACGACTTATATT
>QHNU01000001.1 GCA_003218525.1 Verrucomicrobiota bacterium | reverse complement strand
GTCGAACGAAGGACTGCGACAAACCGCCCGTTTCGGCGCGCGATAACGGGGTGAGCGCTCCGAGCTTACGACAATTTCGTCGAGGGCAACGAGTGATTTTTTGATTTGACGGCACATCGAGAAGCGGCATCATGTCGCCCTTGCAGTGGCAATCGGCAACGCAGTGTTGATCCCTAACTCGAGGAGGCATGGGCCAAACCATCTGGACAATCTGTTATCTCAGCGTGCTAGTGGGTCTTTCCGCCTACGGCGTGCACCGCTATTTCATCATTTATCTTTTTCTTAAGAACCGAAAACGCGCACCAGTTCCGGCGGGCCGATTTAAAGAGTTGCCAGCTGTTACGGTACAATTGCCCATCTTTAATGAGGTTTATGTGGCCGAGCGCCTGTTGCGATCGGTCAGTGAACTTGATTATCCACGCGAGAATTTGCAAATCCAAGTATTGGATGATTCGACCGACGAAACGCGCGAAATTACCGCAGCCTGTGCAGCGAACCTTCGCCAGCGCGGTTTTGATGTCGAATTGATCCATCGGGTCGATCGCATCGGTTTCAAGGCAGGAGCGCTCGAATACGGACTCGCTACCGCACGCGGAGAGTTTATTTGCATTCTCGATGCCGACTTCGTGCCGCCTCCGCATTTGCTTCGGCGTACAATCGATTTCTTTACCGATCCCAAAATCGGAATGATCCAAACGCGCTGGGGCCATCTCAATCGGGGCTACTCCTTGTTGACCCGGGTCCAAGCGATGTTCCTGGATGGTCATCTCCTGCTCGAACAGACTGCGCGCAGCCGCAGTGGGCGTTTCTTTAATTTTAACGGTACCGCCGGCCTCTGGCGCAAATCGTGTATCGAACAATCCGGAGGATGGCAGCACGATACTCTGACCGAGGACCTCGATCTGAGCTATCGCGCTCAACTTGCCGGCTGGAGATTTATCTTCTTGCCCGATGTTGTGACTCCAGCGGAATTGCCAGTCGACATGAACGGTTTCAAATCCCAGCAGCATCGCTGGACCAAAGGTTCGATCCAGACTTGCAAAAAACTGCTGCCCAAAATTTGGCGGAGTGAATTGCCGATGCCGATTAAGGTGGAGGCGACCGGCCATCTTGTTTCCAATTTCGCTTACTTGCTGCTCGCATCTCTTTGCGTGTTGTTGCATCCTTCAGCAGGCGGGCCGCAATCAGGTTGGGTCCGAACCATCCTGATCGATATTCCCATTTTCCTTACCGCTTCGGTCTCAGTCGCCGTCTTTTACATTTGCGCGCAACGCGAACTGCATCCGCGCACCTGGATGCGCGAGATTTTGCTTCTGCCCTGCCTCCTGGCACTCGGGATCGGGCTTTCTTTTAATAACGCGCGCGCGGTCCTTGAAGCCATGTTTAATCACCAGTCCGATTTTGCACGGACGCCGAAATACGGGATTGAACGCAAAGCTCAGCCCTGGCGTAATTGTCGCTACATGCCGCTCAAGTCTCTATTACCGATCGCGGAGTTTTTCTTTGCCTTGTATTTCACTTATTTTGTGTGGTTTGCGATCGCGCACCGCCAGTTTTTGTCGGTACCATTCCTGCTCATGTTTCAATTCGGTTTTCTTTACGTTTCTTTTTGTTCTGTTGTGCAATGGCTCCCGAAATTGAACTGGAATAATAACCGCGCGCCCCAAGTATTACCCGCTTAGCGTCATGATTTCCCGTCTCTCCCTGTTTACCGTCGCCCTATTTTTCGTGACCTCGGTCAAAGACCTTTCCGCGCAAAGCGCTGCTCCTCCGACCCTGGTGCAGCCCAATGTGATCGTAAGCGTACGGGATCAAAAACTCATGGTCGTGGCCAATGGCGGACGAGCCGCCACCTATCCTGTCTCGACGTCCAAATTTGGCCTCGGCGATAATTGGGGTTCAATGGCAACACCGACCGGTTTGCTCCAAGTGGCGCAAAAAATCGGCGACCATGCTCCGACTGGCGCCGTTTTCCACAATCGACGGTTCACGGGAGAGATTTTGCAGCCAAACGCTCCCGGCCGTGATCCGGTGATTACGCGCATTATCTGGCTGCGCGGTATGCAAATGGAAAACGCCCACGCGTTCAACCGTTGTATTTACATCCATGGAACGCCTGAGGAGAAATTAATCGGCAAACCGGCTAGCTACGGCTGTATTCGGATGAAATCATCCGATGTCGCTTCTCTCTATGCCCAGCTGCCTCTCGGGGCAATCGTGCAGATCACGCCGGACAAACTGCCGAAGCTGAATCCTGCGGCAAAGGGAGTTCTGGCTCAGACACAAGCTCCTACCGCGACCCACGCCGTATTCACGGCAGATTCCTCCAAGCCTGGTGCTGAGAAGGCAACGATTGCGCCGCTTCCGTCAAAAGCACCCGCGGCTCCGACAAAGAAATCGACGGTATTATTCCAGAACGAGCGCGCTTGATCGTCGCGTTTGGTCTGTTGACAAAATTCGCGGCAGCCGTGAGCCTCCAGCCCGCGATCTATGGCAAACACAAAATCAGCCGCCAAACGTGCGCGCCAAACCGAGAGCCGTTCACTCAAAAATCGTAGCGTGGTGACGCGTATTCGAACTTTGAGCAAACGCGCCACCGAAGCGGAAGCGAAACCGACTGATATAACTGCGCTCCTTTCCGCGATCGATAAAGCGGCGAAGCGGGGCATTATTCATCGCAATGCCGCTAATCGGCGCAAGGCACGGTTGGCCCGCGCCCACGCGCGGAAAGCATAGCACGGCCGGACAACGGCACCGCGTTCTACCGCGCGTGGTTGAGGGTGTTCGGCTGCTCGATGGGCGGTTCAACGTTCGTGAGACGGTGACGCTCGGTCCGCGGCGCAAATTGCCGAAATAGCGTTGCATCTGGCGCAGGAAAGATACATTTGCTTCCCGATGATCCCGGCTTTTCTACTCGTTCTTTTGGCCGTCAGCTATCGCATAGCGACCGGATTGTTTATCCATTCCGGCGCAACCTGGCTATCGGAGTTCGCCCCCGGCACCGCAATTGCCCTTTGCTGTGCTGCTTATTTTCCTCCGAGGTACAAATTCTCGGTGCCGCTCGGAACTCTTTTTATTTCCGATCTCATCCTCAACTCGCACTACGGCGCCTCGCTTTTTGATGCGCAAATTGCTTCTCGCTACCTCGCCTTCGCCTTTGTCGGTTGTATTGGGCTGATGGTGCGAAAGCGCGCTTCGCTCAAAATGCTCTTGCCGGCTTCGATTATCGGCTCATTTCTGTTTTATTTGATCACCAATGTC
>QHNU01000093.1 GCA_003218525.1 Verrucomicrobiota bacterium | reverse complement strand
ACCCGGACGTCGCTTGGTCGCTCGTCTACTACATTGCGTTGGCGCTAATCGTTCTCCTGGCGGCATATGAACGCTTTCACCTGCCTCCGTCGCCTCTCGCTGATGCCGACTCGTGGGGCTACTTGGGCCCTGCAGTCTTGAAACTCGGCGGAGAAGGATTCCAACACACCTACAGCCGCAACTTCCTTTACCCAGGTTTTCTGCTCCTCATTCTGGGCGTTACCAACAACTTCGGGGTGATTACTATTATTCAACATCTCTTTGGCCTCGGCACCGGCGGATTAATGATCGTTTGTTGGGCGAAAACGAGACGGTTTGTTCGGCATATCTCGCCGCGAATGCACGACGCACTGGGCCTCGCAGTCGGCGCGATTTACCTTCTCTCCCGCCAGCCAATCGAATACGAACACCTGCTTCGGCCGCAAGCGATTACGCCATTTTTTGCTATCTTAAACATCCTGCTTACGCTGCACTTTTTCGACATGTGGCGTCGCCAAGGACCGTCATGGCCAGGCGCGATTATCTCCGTACTAGTTCTTGTTAGCTCAATATTACTCGTGGCTCTCAGGGCCAGCTTCGCCTTGACGATCCTCTTCAGCGGTCTTCCCGTTCTGATCGCGTTGTTTGACCGCCGCGAAACCTGGCCGCGGCGCGCCGTGGTGATTCTTATCCCGTTGATCACCGCAGCGGCAATCCTGCGAACCGAGCAGATACTTGCAAAATCGGATCCTCTCGCCAAATGGTGGCTCCCGACTACGCTCTTCACCATTCACGCAAACCTCATCGCCCAACAAATGGATGAAGACATCGCTCGCGGAGACTGCGGACTGCACAGATGCGAGTGGCTGCGCGGGGTCAGCGCTAGCCTGCATGAAGAAATTGAAAAATCGCGTCCCTTGGCCAAATCCTGGCGCTCGCTCGGATTCGATCCCGATTACCTCATGTACGGGGATTCACTTCGACCCTGGCGCGATCGTTTCTTCGACGGCGACGCTGACAAGCAGCTCCATTTCGAAATGTCTTATTACCTGCGGACGGCGCGAATGCACCCGGGCCGAATAGCGGCGAAAGTGATGCAGCAGATGGCCCAGTTCTACCTTGGGTACAAACAGAGTTTCCTTGCGACTCCACGGGTGAAGCTTGCTCGGCGTTATGCTCGCGCTCGGGACGTTCTTCAGCCGCACCTGCTGCCATCATATCCGCCGTTCACTGATTACGTCGCAAAATTGAAGCGCCTCTCTTTCACCAAGGCCACCCTTAATCAACCGGTGCTCGTTACTGTTGCTGGCGCGTTGCTGTGTTTTCTGTTTCCGCCCATCTTCTTTGCCACGCTGGGCGTAGTCTGTTTTCTCAGCCCAGACCTGCGTCGGCTTTATGGCTCTTTTGCCGTGGTCGTGCTGTTTGCGTTGTCCTATAGCTTCGGGAACTGCCTCATCACGGCCATCGTGCACTCGCTCGATGTTACTGGTTACATCATCGTGCAGTATTCATTCGTACTTTTATCTGAATGGATGGCCATCCTCTTCCTCGTCGAAATCGGTATGGAAACACGGCGACCTCGAATCGAGGTGTGCGCTAACCACAAAAGATGTTGAAGAGAAACCGCGACACAATCGGCTTCAAAATCCCATCGTCTCGACCGGGTTCCAATTTTCGTCGAGCCTCTGAATGTTGTGCTTTTGTGAGGTCCTTCGTTGTTTGCGTGACTCAGAAGGACTGCGAAAAACCTGGTGCAATCATTTCGGAATCGCGCCGAGCTTGCAGAAACGCGCGTGAAGAAAATGGGCGGCCGAGGAATTTCTCGACTGAGGTATTCACGTCGCGCGATCCGCCAGGCTCGTAGACTTCTTGCCGGAGCCGCAATCCTGTTGGGCGATCGAGGTAACCCGCTTTCTCGAACATCGTTGCCATGTCTGCTGCGATCGCATCGGACCAGGGATAACCGTAATACGCCGCGTCGTAGCCATTCATGCCGCGGAACGACACCCGGGGCAACACCCAAGAAGGCAGAAACATGGCCAAGGGATGGGAACGATCTTCCATGGCGGCGACGGTTAGATCGCAGTGATACTCGATCGTTTAACTTGGATGGGTTACGACTTCTTAGATGCCGCGTTTGATGACACGCTTTGGAAAAGGCAAAGCAAACAGTTATAAAGCCAGGTGCTTCGTTCGCGTTCGACCTCGTGAAAGAATGGCTGAAAGTGGAGAGCTACGAGCACGATTTGGTGGCGGGCTGAGGAAAACCCAGTTAATCCCGTCTATTTTTCTGCCTTTCTTGTTTCGCGCTTTTCTGCCATCCTTTTCCGCGCGCTAAAGGTCCCATTTCTTTCCAGCCGTCCCTCCTCACACTTAAATCCGCGGCTTTCCAGCTGCCTCACGATTTCCTTCAGAGTCCGAACATGTGCCGCGCGCAGGTGGCGATCTTCTCCATTTGCGCAGTTCGTGATAGGATGTCATCCCGTAGAAGAGTTAGAAATGTATTCACCTGGGTTGGTAAATTATTGATGGTAACATATCTGGGCCTGTAGCTCAGCGGTTAGAGCAGGGGACTCATAATCCCTTGGTCCCAGGTTCGAATCCTGGCGGGCCCATTCAATTTTGGATTTCGGAATTTTGGAATTCCGATTTTAGATAGTCGGGTGCGTGACCGCATTTTGCTCTTGCTCGAGCTGGTGATCGTGATCTCGCTCGTGAGCATCACCCGTTGCGCCAATTACTCGGACGTGTTCGCCGGCGATCATATGAATTTCGTGGACGCAGACTGCTTTGCGCGGATGACGCGAGCACGAATCTGCTTCGAACATCCCGGAACGATCGTTCGGCGACATGATTTCGAGAATTTCCCAATTGGTACTTCCCCCCACACGACGGCGCCTTTCGATTATTTGATCGTTGGGACGGCGGAAGCGCTCCAACTGTTTACCAATCACGCGCTCGAACTTGCGGGAGCGATGGTGTCGCCGCTCCTCGCGATTGCGCTTGGAATATTTCTCTGCTGGTGGACCCGCCGGATGCAATTGCGATTTCGCTGGGGCCTTTTGTTGCTTTATGGACTCAGTCCGATTCTCGCGCACGGGTTTGCTTTCGGCCGCCCCGACCATCAATCGCTTGCGCTCGCACTCGTTGCCGTCGCGCTTTGTGGAGAGTGGGCCCTGGCCCGGGAACCTTCCCCTAATTGGGGTCTTCTGGCCGGTATGAGTTGGGGCCTGGCCATATGGGTGTCGGCTTATGAGCCTCTGATTTTGTTTGCACTTACGATTGTCTTGCGGGCGCGCACTATTTTTGCGCCTTATCGTCGGACCGGTTGGATCGTTTTCGTCGCCATCATCGGGATTGCGCTTACGGTCGAACGGCGAATTCCGTGGGCGCCGACGGGTCAAATTATGATGGGCTTAAAGAACTGGAGCGGCACCATCGGCGAACTCGGTCATGTGCCGTTAGCAAGCGCAGCTTGGTTTCAGTGGTGCGGCTGGCTGCTGCTCCTGTCGCCAATTCTGTTTTGGAGAATTCGCGAAAATCCGCGGTGGTTCGTGACGGTGCTCCTGATTGCAACCTTTTTCCTGACAATTTGGCAGGCGAGATGGGCCTACTTTTTCACACTGCTCTTCGCATTCGTCGCACCCGAAATTCTAAGCGCATTGCGCAACCCGATCGTCGCATCCGTCAGTTTCGCCATCGCGCTCTTTCCCATTGCTCAAGCATGGGATCGGATCTTTTCAGCTGAAGAAGGTGCGCGACGTTTGGAGAACAAGCTCGAGCTCGTCGAATTGCGTCGCGTCGCGCAAACGATCGACGGACCCTTTATCGCGCCGTGGTGGTTTTCCCCGGCCCTCACTTACTGGTCGCGACAGCCGGCAATCGCTGGTAGCTCGCATGAAAGTATTGGCGGGATCATCGATTCGGCAAAATTTTTTGCGGCCGAAGAGGGCGGGGTCGCTCGGGCAATCTGCACCCGGCGCGGCGTGAAATGGGTGGTTAGTTATGATTCGGAAAGGGTCGCCCAAAATACAGCCGCTATTCTCGGGACAATGATTTCGGCCCGCGTCTTGCTTTACGTTCTTGATCGAACCCCAAGCAATGCCCCGCCGTTTCTGCATCTCAATTCGCAAACCGGACGATTTAAAAGTTATCGGGTGAACCGTTTCTGAGAAAAAATGCGCTTTACCGACGAATTAATTGACATGTGCAAGAGCGTCACAATAGTACGGGGTGCTGAAAAAATTCATCCCGCAAAGACCGATGCCGCCGATCGGCGAAGGACCTTCAAACGCGGGCACCGAGGAGAGCAGTAACCGAGTCGGCTACCGCGAAGAACCAAGAACATCAACACTAACGGATCATCCGAAACATATGGCAGAACATAGTGGCAAAGACGTACTTTCGAGCGACGTCGAAATTAAAGGCTCAATCAAATTCCAGAAGGAACTTCTGATCGATGGCAAGGTCGAAGGCGAGATTAACTCAGATGGGGTGCTGACCATCGGGGAAAACGCTGATATTCGTGGTGAGATCAAGACCAAATCCATCACTGTCTACGGCAAAGTTCAGGGCAACATCACCGTCGGAGAGCGCTGCGAATTGAAGTCGCGCTGCACTTTGCAAGGTGATTTGAAAGCAGCCCGTCTGGTGATCGAGGAAGGCGCCACCTTTATTGGCAAGTCCGAGGTCACGAGCGGCCCGGCCGGCGGCAACTCCGCTAAAGCAGTCCATCCACGACCGGAAGTGATCCGGCACGATGAGCCAGTGAAGACTGCTTCCTTCGGCGCCAGGGCATAACTTAAGCTCTCAAAAGCGCGACACCGTGGCAAAGTCGTCGTCGCCCGAGAAGGTCGCTGTGGAATGTCCACATTGCGGCTTTAAGCAGCGGGACTATGCCGCCGCCAAGACGACAATGTGTCGTCAGTGCGGGGCGCATTTTTCCCCGTCTGCACCTCGTCCGCGGCCGATCGTCGTCCAGCGGGCTCGTCCCGAACCAAGCGCGGCCCCGGAGGCGGCTCCATCATGGCGGCGGCGTTTCGACAATTTCTGGAAAGGGAACCGCAATACCGTCGTCGTCTGTTTTGAGTGCAAGCGCAAACAGGAGGTGAGCGGCGCGGCCAGCTCAACGATCTGTCCCTCCTGCAGTGCGCATATTGACCTGCGTGATTACAAGGTAAACACGAGCTTCAGTCGTTCGATCCGCACGCACGGTGAAGTGCATATTACGGCGAAGGGCGATTTGAGCAGCAGTAACGTTCGCTGTCGCTGCGCTTTGGTCGAAGGACGCGTCCGCGGGAATTTGGAGTGCGATGAACTGGTCAAGATCGACGTCAGTGGCAAAATTCCCGGGCGCATCGTGGCTGGCAACGCCGTCATCGAGCGCCGCGCCCACGTGCAGTTCTTTCGCCGGCTGAATGTCGGTAACCTTGAGATTCGGGGCAAGATGTGGGGGGAAATTGTAGCCGACGGAATGGTGACGATCCGCAAACATGGTTCGCTCGAGGGCCCGGTCCGCGCCAAAGCGCTTAACGTAGAAAAGGGAGGCGTCTTTTCTGGTCATCTGGTGATTGGTGGCGCCGATTTGCAGCAGGCGGAATTGCTTTCGGCGGCGACGGGCAGTGCTCCGCAAACTACGACGAAATCCGACGCTCCAATCGGTGTTGCTCAGCCGCTTCCGGCCAGCTAAGTAGTTTAATGCAGAAGCTGCGACCGCGCAGTCCTTACGAGAAACTTGGGGGCTACGTCCATCTTCCGCGCTTAATCGACAAGGCGCGCCTGCATCGGAAGGGACTCCTTAACGGCTACAACTACAAAACCGTTGGCTTCGACAAGCATTTGCTCGCTTTTTTGAAACTCGATGGCGACGAACTCGAGGAGATCGCTAATCGTTTCGATGATGACGAAGAAGTTCTCCGCTGGGTGGAGCAGAACTGCGCGAAAAATTCGGCCGACGCAATCGAACATTGGAATCAGGAAATGATTTCGCGCTATCCTGACACCGCGGTCAAACGCGCCCGGTTCGATCACTTCCTCAAAGAAGCAAGGGGCGTGGACCGCAAAGATATCAAGACTTACTTTGATCTAATCGAATTCGAAGAAGGCCGGCTGCCTTAGCCGCTACTTGCGGTAA
Source organism: Verrucomicrobiota bacterium (assembly GCA_003218525.1). Lineage (GTDB taxonomy): Bacteria > Verrucomicrobiota > Verrucomicrobiia > Chthoniobacterales > UBA10450 > AV69. Next base: position 6,349 of record QHNU01000093.1, on the reverse strand, counting down.
AGGGCAAACACTCGATTTGCCTCCTCCAACGTTTCTTTGCTGCCGACATCGAACCATTTACCTCTGACGAGCACGGTCTTCACCGGTTTGCGAGTGTAAAGCCACTGAATGAAACGCCCGGGCTGATCAGGATTGTTGCCGGCGGCAATATAAGTGGTGAAAAGAGAAAGAATGGGAGCGGCGAAATAGTAGAGAGCGATCGCCGTGAGCGTGTTAGTGGGTTTTTGCGGCTTCTCTTCAAAATGCGTGATTACACCTTTTGAATCGACCTGAACATTGCTGTACTTCCGAACCTCTTCCAACTTGCCGACATCGTAAACGGCGACCGCAGCCTCGCATTCGCGCGCTTGTTCTACAAAGCCGGACAAGGAATCACTGAACAAGTTATCTCCGGCAACAACGAGCAGATCTTTGTCGGTTAATTGCTCTCGTGTCAGGACAAGATTGATATCACCGATGGCTCCGAGCTTGTCCTCATCGCTGGTCGATCCGTCGTTGATAATCTTGAAATGAAACTCGGGGTCCTGGTCTTGATATTCCTTCGCCCACTTCTCGAAATCGCTGGCGAACTTCGCGTTCGTCACGATGTAAACGGTCTCCATTCCCTCGATTCCGCGCAGATTATCCACGACCCATGCGATCATCGGCCGGCCCGCGATTTCGAGGAGTGGCTTGGCTTTATTTAGCGTCAGCGGATAAAGCCGCGTCGCGTAACCCGCCGCGAGAATGAGCACGTTCATGAAGCCCGCACTCTAGACTGAACTGCCCTGGGCGCTAGTCGATCGTTAGGCCCGCGGCAAGCCCGCCTGATGTAACTCGGTCTGGAGCGCATCAATCCGCTGGGCGTTGGTGATTTTGCCGCGAGTCCGCCGATCAGTCACGTAGAAGGTGTCAATGGCCGCGCCGCTTTCCGTGCTGATGCGAGAGAGTGCGATATCGATTTCGTTGCGGCTAAAACATTGCAACAAATCGTGCAGCAATCCAATCCGATCCGGAGTTTGGATTTCAATTAAAGTGAAGTGTGGATCAGCGTGATTATCAATGCTGACCTGAGAGGGAAACGCAAGATCGCCTACGACCCGTCGCCGCCCTTTTTCCCGTGCCTGCTCGAGCGACCCGCTCAAATCGAACGCTTCAGTCTCCAAGGCTTTTTCGAGCGTTGCCTCCACTAACGCCATATCGCCCGGATTAGTTACGGCGCGACCACGTAAATCGCTTACTCGAAATACGTCCAATGCCACGTTGTCACCGCGCGTATAAATATCGGCACCTAAAATGTTGAGCGGAACGAGCGAGATCGATCCCGCGATTTGGAAGAGAAGTTGTTGACGGTCCCAGGAACAGAGGGTCAGCGTCGTGTGTCCCTGGTCTGGAAACGGTTCCCACCTCATGACCGGCGCCAGCGGGGTCGGTCCGAAACAACAAGCGTCATAAAAGCGGCGGAATAGTTCCACGTGCGCGACGATTTCCGGAACCTCAAAGGCCCGGAAGTAATGATCCGGCATGAATTCAAAGTGTGCCTCGATCTCTTCCTCGTAATCGGGCCCGAGTTGCTTTTGCACCGCCGTCTCGCGCGCTTCCCGCGCGGTCTTGGCCCGCTCGTAGAAGGCCTGCCGGTCCGCTAAATATTGTGTCGTGGCGTGATAGAGTTGCCAAACCAACGTCTCCTTCCAATCCGACCAGCCTTGGTCGCTCGTGCCTTGGCCATCGGCCAAGGTCAGTAACATGAGGGCATCAAGGTTCAGCTGGTCCTTCACCACCGCGGCGAATTCGCTGATTGTTGCCGGATCATCAATGTTTCGACGCTGCGCAACATTTGACAGAGTGACATGATGATCCACCAGCAGGATCAACATTTTGCGCTCGGTTGGAGTAAGTTGGAGTCGCCGCGCCACTCGCTGAGCGAATACGGCGCTCGCCTCCGAATGCGGCCGGGCGCCGACCGCTTTGCCGGTATCGTGCAGCAAAAGGGCCAGATAGAGCACGAACGGATCGGACACTTGTTCGAATAGTTTCCGATATTCGATCAGCTTCGGATTGGTTGTGCTGGCGAGCGCGTCCAGTTTGTCGATGCAAACCAGGGTGTGCTCGTCCGCGGTGTAGCGATGAAAGAATTCATGCTGAACCAGGCAGGTCAGCTGTCCAAACTCGGGAATATATTGACCGAGAAAATCAAGGCGATGCATCAGCCGCAAGGCACGGCCGACTTCGCCTTTGCGCGATAGGATTTGGCGAAAAATCTCCCTCGGCTCCCGGGCATAACGAAAGGGATGTCCGACGAGACCGATCTCGCGAGTGAAAAGATCGGCCAGCTCTGGTGTCGGTTCGAGATGACGAGCTTGGGCAACCTCGATCATCCGCATCATCTCGGTCGGATTCTTCCTGAAGACATCGCGGCGGCTGAGATCGATTTGGCCATCCTGAACGAGAAAGGAAGCTACGCGTTCGGGGGCTCGTCGCGCTCGCGGGAGAAAGAAAAAGAGCGACAGCGTTTTTGCGGAAGAATAACCGCTCGCGAATTGCGCGGTGATTCGCTCCGTCACGCGAAAAATATTTCGGGTGTGAGCGTAAATGTCTTTCATCAACGCCTCGCTTCGGAGCAAGCCGCGTTCTTCTGGATATCGCAGCCGCTGCGCGATTGTTTCCTGCATGTTCAAGTGCAGGGTGTCCGTCGCGCGCTCGTTCAAGTAATGCAGCTCGGTTCGAACCCGCAGTAAAAAATCGTAAGCTGCTTCGATCCGTCGGCGATCCGGATCGCTTAACCAATCTTTTCCGACAAGATGGGTCGTAGTTAAACTGCCTTCTTTGAAAAACGTCATCCAAAGCAGGTTCTGGTAGTCCCGCAATCCGCCGCAACCATTCTTCAGATTCGGCTCTTGCAAATAAACGCTATTGCCGAACTTGGCATGGCGGACTTGTTGATCACGCATCCGCATCGCGATGTACTCGCGCTCGTGACCATCGACACACTTGGCCCGGAATTGCTCGCGAAACGTGTGCGCAAGTTCGCGATTACCACCGACCAGGCGCGATTCCAACATCGCCGTCTTTGTCACCATGTCGGCATTGGCGGCCGCGATGGCTTCTTTAATCGTTCGGGTCGAGTGGCCAACTTTAAATCCAATGTCCCAAAGAAAATACAAAACCTGCTCGATGACTTGACTGGTCGCCGCCGAAACGCCGCGTCCTTTCTCCCGGTGGAGAAACATGACGTCCACGTCGCTAAACGGATTTAGTTCGCCTCGACCGTAACCGCCGAGGGCCAGCAGCGCGATCGGGCAGTGGCCATTTCCATTGCCAACGATCTGGCAAATGGTGGAAAAGACACGGCGGAGAAGCACGTCCACCAGATCGACTCGGCGGGCGCAAACTTCCCTTCCGCCGTCCCCCGCTTGTTGACGCAGGCGAAGGCGGTGCTCTTCAATTTTTAGAAACTTGCGGTAGACCGGCAGAACGTCCGTCGGCCGCTGCGCGTCGGCGGAAGCCAGTTGGCGTTCGGCGTGGGCCAGGACTTTTTCGAGGTGCTGCGGCATCGCGATAACTTACCCGCGGCCCGAGTTCGCCGCTAGTCGGCTCGGCGCGCCTCGACAGAGCGAGGCGACTACAACGCTATAGAGTTCGCTCATCTTTGTAGCCGCGCGGCGCTCAGTCGCCGTGCCAGTCGGCTAGATCTCGATCGCGTAACGCTTCATCTTATTGTAAAGCGTTGGTCGCTGGATCCCGAGCAGTTGTGCCGCCTTCTTTTTGTTACCATGCGTTTGGGCCAGCGCTTGCAGAATCGTTTCGCGCTCAACGTCCTCGAGGCTGGCCACTCCGTTGCGGCGGTTGGCCGACGAGGGATTCGCCTGTAACGCCGGTGGTAGCTGAATTTCCGCCGGTAATTCCTTGACTGTAATTGCGTCCTGGCGCGCGAGAACAACAGCGTACTCAATCGCGTTCTGCAGCTCGCGCACATTCCCCGGCCACGAATAGTCGAGCAGTTTCTGGTAGACTTCGGGCGCGATCGTCGGTTCCGGTTTCCCGAGCTGGGCGGCGAAACGCTGGACGAATGTCGAGACCAGCGGTGGAATATCTTCCTTTCGCTCACGCAACGGTGGCACCTCGATTTGAAAGGTGTTGATTCGGTAATAGAGGTCAGAACGCAATCGGTTCTCTGATAACGCCTGAGCGATCGGCCGATTGGTCGCAGTAATTACTCGAAAATCCGCCTTCAACATTCGGGTGCTGCCAAGTGGCCGGTACTCCCGTTCCTGCAGAACCCGCAGGAAGCGCGTCTGCAATTCGGTCGGCATCTCCGAAATTTCATCTAGGAATAGAGTACCGCCGCTCGCTTCCGCGATCATTCCACGAAAATCATTCATCGCTCCCGTAAACGCGCCCTTGACGTAACCAAATAGCTCCGACTCGATCATGGTTTGCGGAAAAGCCGCGCAGTTCAGCTTTACCAGCGGTTTGACTGCGCGGCGGCTGCGCGAGTGAATCACATTGGCTACGATTTCCTTGCCCACTCCGCTCTCGCCGGTGATCAACACGTTTGCGTCCGAGGGAGCCATGGCTGTGATCAACTCGTCCATTTGCTGCATGGCTTTGCTCTGAAACACAGGCGCAAGTCGCGTTTCGGCGATTTCGAGCCGTTTCTCCAGGGCTTCGGTTCTTTGTCGAAGCTCCTGCGTCTCGCGCAGGAGCGATTGTTTTTCGAGCGCTTGCTCAGCCAGGCTTAGCAATTCCTCCGGCGAATAGGGCTTGCTGATGAAATGAAAGGCTCCGCGCTTGATCGATTCAATGGCGTTGTTCAATGAATCATGAGCGGTCAAAATGATGACCTGCACTTCAGGAAATTCTTTTTTTAGCTGATCGAGCGTTTCCAACCCATCCGCATCCGGCAATTGCAAATCGAGCAGGACCAGCTCGGCTGGTTTCGTTCGCATTGCGCGCAATCCGAGCGCAGAAGTTGCCGCCGTCTCGGTCCGGTATCCGCGTCGGGTTAACAACGCATCCAGCGTCATCAAAATCGGACGCTCGTCGTCGATCACGAGAATGCGATGCGGTTCAGTCGTGGTTTTCATAACCATCGCTCGAATTTTCAGCCTTTTTTCACAGAACAGGGAAGCGTAATTCTGCTCGTTAAAGTTGACGAGTCGGGGTCGAACTCGGCGGTCAAATCTCCGCCGTGCGCCTCGAGAATCGCGCGCGCTCGAGGCAAACCGAGATTGTAATGACCGTTCCCAATCGAACGCAACGGAATCGACCAGTGCGAGGGGTCTTCCATTTCCGTCTCTTTGGGTTCGTGCACCAGAAGCGAAAAGCGGTTGCCGTTCATTTCTGTGCTCACGCGAATCTGCCCCGGGGTCCGGCTGTGCCGGAAGGCATTGTCGAATAAGGATGGATCAATATCGAGCACGGCGTCGTTCGTAGTGGGGTCCCACGTTAAATGCTGTGATTCCTTCGGATAATCTTGCGCGACTTTCTTTTGCAGATCGGAGACAAAATCGCGGACTGGGTAAGACAACCGGGTTGGTCGCGGCTCCGACACCGCAGTTGAGAGACGTTGCAAGGTCGTTCCAATCTTCGAAACGAGTTCGCGCAGCCGAGCCACTTCAGATTTCAATTCGGGATCGGTCGTGATTTCACCGATGAGAGCCCCTTGTAGCTCAGCCGCATTCAGCTGATTGCGCAGATCATGGCTTAATTGCCGCAGGAACTTGACGAAATTCTCCCACGGCACACTCGGCTGCGTCGCTGGCTGTGTTTGCTTTGAACTCATGAGGATCGGGAACTTGGCTGACGGGTACTTGCCCGCAATTCGCCTGCATAACCAGCGATCGCGTGCAGGGGCGTAAACGGGCCGGCGCTGTTAGCGCCGGCGATTTTGTCGGCAGCTTGCGGTTCGGTATTCAATCCTTTTTCGAGATTCAGGTGCAATGGAAGCAATTCTGTTGCCGCTCGGTTCCCAATCCGAATTCACGAGCGATGTGCGAATGCACGCTCATAGCGCCAAGTAACTCCGATTCCCCTCGATGAAAATCGGCGAATTTGCCAACGTTTCTGCGCTTTTCCCATGGCCCGATCCATCATCCATCGTCTCACTGCTCGCAATGCGCGTCTGAGCAGTTTTCGCTTTTACGATCTGCTCGTCCATATCTTCGTCGTCATTTTGCTGATCTCCAACCTCGTCGGACAGAAAATTTGCGTCATCCCATTCATCCACGTTTTTGGTCAAGTGCCCCACGTCAGTGGAGCGCAGTTGCTTTTTCCACTCACTTACATTTTCGCGGACGTATTTACCGAGGTCTATGGTTACGGTGCCTCTCGCCGGGCGATCTGGCTGGCCTTTTTCTCTAATATCATT
>QHNU01000092.1:17451-24513 GCA_003218525.1 Verrucomicrobiota bacterium | reverse complement strand
CGACAGACCGCGTAGCCCACGTCTCCACCCGCCTCGGCTGCGATCAAAGCTTCTTTCCAGGCCTTGACCTGTTTGGAGGTAGCATTGTAGCGCGTAGTACAGTTGAATAAGACATTCGCTCCAATTATTGAGATGATCAAAATGGTGCACAAAGTGGACAAAAGTATGCTCCCGTTTTCTATTGCTCGCTTATTCATTCGTCTCCTTTTGCGGTTCTAGCCGCGCCGTTTGTTACGTAGATAGGCTCGTCCAAAGATGGCTGTCCCATTCCGCTTCATCTGTAGAACAGGGTCCGGAGTCGCGCTCGGGCCTGGGTTTGGCGGATTGAAGGTGAATGTTGTTAGGAACGTGACGTTAGCATCGAGATATTCCGTATTTCTCAGGTCGTCCGTGACGTCAGTCCCTTTCGAAACCAACTGATCGGTGCTTGAGGCGATTGTGGTAACGGTGCCATTCTCCGTCCTCACGATTGACTGCCCATTACCGGTGACGGCATAGACGACCGTCGTTACAGGCGAGATCGACACCTGCACATTCGGTTCTGTGGCCGTGGCATGGCTAGACAGCGTCACCGTCGTTCCGCTACTCACGGCCACTATGGAAGTGGGCGTGGGACTCTCTGGAATTCCGTAACCTGCGATGATGCTGCCAACGTCGGCCGAGGTGAAATTCGCCAATGCCGAGGTGAATATGGCTGAATCTTTGGTAGTAGCGCCCGTTGCCAGCCGGCCGTAATCGACTCTCTGGCCATTGGGAGTCGACACCACTACTGGAGTCCGTCGGATACTACCGTTTAACAAATTTGGAATGGTGCAGGTCACGGTCTGCTGGTCGGTGGAGGTCTGCGTTATGATGGACCGCTTCACATCGCGGCAGAGGTAATCGATGATGCGAATTTGCTGGATGTGGGTGGAGAAAAAATGATCGGCCGCGGAAAAGCTCTTCTGAAGTCCGACAGAGGCGGTTACCGTTGCCGCTAGTAGCAGAAGACCAATGCTGATGGAGACCATCAGTTCCACGAGGGTAAAACCTTGTTTGGATGGCGAGCGTGCCAGCTTCATTTTTTTACTCCGGTAGAAATAATTGTCTCGGTTTGTTCGATGCGGGGGCGACCGCCAAAAGTCATGTTCCAACTGTACTTCACATTCACTTTCAAAAGCGTGGTCGCGGATGCCCCCGTAGTAGGAAAACTTGATCCTCCGCTCCAGACGACACCTGGGGTTACGGAACTCCCAGGAGCTCGGGTATAGGTGACGCTCGGTGTACCATTCGTGTAATCAGTTAGAGTGACCGTTTCGGTCACTCTCGGGCCAATAAAGGAGCTATCCGATGGCGCAGTGAGCAACGTGGTCAGATAGCTTTGCGACTCGAGATCGGTGAAAGCGAGGCTGCGCAGGGTTTCGATTCGATCATGGACTCCTTGGAGCGCGCTGACACTTTCCTTGCTGGCGTTGATGTAGCGAAGACAGATGGCGTTGACCTCGAAGATCCCGGCGAAAAATGCTGCAATGAGAGTCGCTGTGATCATGATCTCGGGCAGGGTAGCTCCGGAATGTGGGGAAGCGGGTCGGAAGTGCACGGTTCGGTATGGAAATTATAAGCAGATGCTATGCCGGTTTTGCCCTCAAAAGCAGCCTCGTGCCGCCTTGCTTTTCCCTCTCCGCGTGGTAGTTCCTTGACCTGTTCTTGCCACGGGCTGTGGCTCATGGTAGAGCGCTGCGTTCGGGACGCAGAGGCCGTGGGTTCAAATCCCACCAGCCCGACCATGCCCAGTTTCACTTTTCGTAAATAAAACGGTCCTTACCGCGATCGGACTGACCGGATCCTTTTAGCCGCGAGAGGCACGAGGCCGGAGCTTAGCAAAGCCATTCGCCAAGAGGAATGATGTCGGCGACCTTGTTGTGCCAGCTGTCTCAAGAATAAGTTCCGCAATATTTCGGCTGAGGATTCCGAAAGCGTTCGCCCTCCACGGCGGGCAGGCTGAGCAGGCAAGCCGATGCTACACTGGTAACGCGATTTCGCAGCGAAAGCGTTTGCCATCTCGGACAAGCGATGCTTGGGTTGCGCCTCACTTGCACGACGGACTGATACTCCAGCTATGGGTTCCTTAAAGAAACGACGCAAGGCGAAAATCTCCAAACACAAGCGTCGCAAACGCATGAAGGAGAATCGCCATAAGAAACGTCTCCGTTACAAGTCATAGCTCGATCGGCGGTGTTGCCACCACCGACGCTCACCGATAGGTTTAGGATATGATTCCGCGGAAGCATGTTGCTTGTCTTGCACTGCTGTTCACCGCTTTCGCCGGCATCGAAACGACGTTCGCCGCGCTTTCGCCCACCAAGGCTCCGCATTCAGGCAAGCCGACGACGGCGCGCGAACCCTTAAAGCGCAGTAGCGTAATCGACGATTCGATCGCTCTTCCGTCGGCGAAAGATCTCGCGTTGCGCAGCGATGGTGTCCATAAGGCGGATGCGCTCGCGCATTTCGTTCAGGGGGTCGATTACGAAGAGAATGGCGAGATGGATAAAGCGCTGGAAGCGTATCGTCAGGTATTGAACGTCGATCCTGGCGAGGTGGAACTTGCCGTTCGGGTAGCAGCGCTACTCGTTCGCGAAGATGAGTACCCGGATGCGATCGATGTTCTGAAAGACGCCGTCAAAGCACGCCCGAACGCGCCCGAGCCTTATCTAAGCCTTTCGTTTATCTATGCGAAATACCTGCGCAAAATCGATCAAGCAATCGCGTTCGCAAACAAGGCGATCGCCTTAGATCCGCAGAGTATTGACGGCTACCAGCGACTTTTTGAAATCGAAATCGCGTCTGGCGACGAAAAGCGCGCCCTGGCGACACTCGATCGGGCTGCAAAGATTCCGGCCGCGAGTCCCTCCTTTTGGATCAGGCTGGGCCGGCTTTATTCCTCGGTCTTTTTAAAACCGGACGCACATCCGTCACCTGAACAGACCGCCTGGTTAAACGAAATTTACAAGACTGCGGCAATGAAAGGTCAGGATGATACAGCCGTCCTGAAGGAAGCCGGTGACTATTTCGCCTCGACCGAACAGATTAAAGATGCCCTTCCACTCTACCTCCGCGTACTCGAATTAAAGCCGGACGACGCGAATGTACGCGAAAAACTCGCGACCGCTTTTGTCCTCACCAATCAGCGATCGCGCGCAGTAGAGACGCTAGATTCCATCATCAAAGAACACCCGGAAAAATATCAGCCCTACGAGCTACTCGCGCAGTTACATGATGACGAAGCTCGTTCACTCGCCCGCGCAAATCAGCCGGAGGCGGCAAATGCCGAATTCAAGAAAGCGGCCGCAAATTACGAACAAAGTTTGCTAATTAATCCAAATCATCCAACAACGTATTTGCGCCTGGCCGAATTATTCCTGGCACCTCTCAAACAAGGCGATCGCGCGGTAACATTGCTGAAGGAGGCGCGCCGCCGATACCCCGACGCACCTGAGTTTGCCTATTATCTTGCAATTGCCCTGCGTGAGTCGAACAACCCGAAGGAGGCGGTGATTACCTTCGAGGAAGCGCTGAACGAAGCGCAAAATACAAATGCCGAGCTGTTGACGGCGCGATTTTACCTCGATTACGGCGCAGCCGCAGAGCAAACTGGATTGTACGACAAGGCGGCCGAGCTGTTCCGCAAGGCGATTGCGATGGACCCGGCGAATGCCGCTGAACCCTACAATTATCTCGGCTACATGTGGGCCGAACAAAACACTCACCTGGAAGAGGCGGAAGACGCGATCAAACGCGCCCTCCAGCTTGACCCCGGAAACGGCGCTTATCTCGACAGCATGGCCTGGGTCCAGTATCGACAGGGAAAATTCGAACAGGCCCTGGAAAACTTAAAGCGAGCTGTGCAGAATCTACCGCGGGAAGACCCCGTGGTCTTCGACCATCTCGGCGATGCCTATTTGAAATTGAATCGAATGCCACAGGCGATCGAAGCTTGGCAAAAAGCGCGTACGCTCGATCCGTCAAATAAAGGGTTGGCGGCGAAAATCGATAGCCACAAAACGAAAGTTAGCAAGACCGAGCCGGTCCGAGCAAAGCCATGAATTCTTCTCCCCACTCACGATATCCGAATGAGTGGCAACGAAGAGCGATCTGGTCGGCCTTGAGCGCCTTAGCAATTTGCTTTCTCATTTTCATGATCGTGGCGGTGATTTGGATCATGGCGAATGTCGTTAGTTTTCTACAACCGATTCTGATTCCGGTGGCCATCGCCGCGATTCTTGCCTACCTGCTGGACCCGCTTGTTACGCGGATGAGCCGCCATGGTCTAAGCCGAACAAAATCAGTTCTGCTGCTTTTTGCTATCGCCGGATTTGCGATTACGGCACTAGGAACATGGCTCCTCCCGGTGATCTGGTACCAAAGCACCAGTCTCGCGAAAGAACTTCCGCAGTATACCGTCAAGGCGCGCGACCAGGTGGCGGATTTAATCTATCGTTATGACCGTAATTTCGGCAGCGGTGCCAAATCGAAGAACGGAACCAGTGGGGTAATTAGCTGGCTTCTCGGTTCACCGACACCGGCACGGGCAACACCGACCCCGGCGACGACGGAAGAATTCACACCGGCAGCACCAACTCCTCGAATGGAAGAAATTGCACCGGTTCCGGCCAAGGTCTCTTCGGCCGAGCGCCAGCGGATTCAGGAGTATTTTGAGAAGCAATTGCCTAACGTGGAGAAGCAGCTTCCCAATCTTCTCGATAAATTCTGGGCGATCTTAAAAAAGAGCATTGGCGGATTCCTCGGCATTACCGGCTTCCTGCTCAGTCTCATTCTGGTACCGATCTATCTCTTTTTCTTGTTGAAGGAACGGCCTGGCATCCAGCGGCACTGGAAGGAGTACCTGCCGCTTCGTGATTCGCCGCTCAAAGACGAAGTCGCGACCGTGCTGATGCAGATCAACAGCTACGTGATTGCTTATTTCCGCGGACAGCTGCTGGTCTGCCTCGTCGATGGTATCCTCATCGGAACCACCCTTTCCTTCCTACCGCGACCAGGGTTGAACTTTGCCCCTCTGATCGGCGCCCTCGTCGTCGTTTTAACAATGATTCCGTACATCGGAATCGTGCTCTGCTGGATTCCTGCCGTAATCATTGCGGCGGCCCAATGGGGTGATTGGACACACCCGCTGCTGGTCACACTAATTTTCATCGTCGTCCAGAATCTGGAAGGCCTGTTCTACGCTCCGCGCATCGTCGGCAATTCGGTCGGGCTTCATCCCATGACTGTGATCGTTTCCATCTTCGTCTGGGGTTTGCTCATCGGCGGATTACTTGGCCCGATCTTAGCCGTGCCGCTGACCGCCACCATCAAAGTGCTGCTCGCCCGCTATGTTTGGGGCCGGCGATTGCGTGAAGAAGCAGCCGAAGAAGTGGAAGACGTCCCAGTTGTTCAAGAGGCGGAAATTCAGACAGCACGCGCTTAGCTGCAGTTGAAATCGCCGTGCGCCATGCGGATAGAACTCCGATGGCTGAATCCAGAACGCATGTTTATCGCCGGCGTCGCGCGAAACGCGGCCGCTCCCGTCCACCAGACAGGCCGAATCGCACTATCCTTCTCGTCCTCGGATTGATTGGCGGATTCGCTCTCGGGCTGCTCGTTCTCGCCGTCGGCCCAAAAGCTGTGAACGCTTGGAAAAAGTCGCACTCCGTCAGTCGCGCGGAGGAGAACCTGAAACAGGGAAAATTCAGCGCTGCGATTGATTCCGCACAGCAGGCATTACGCTTCGATCGCGATTCGCTTGCCGCCTTTCGCATTCTTGCCGAGGCGACGGAGAAACAAAATCAAGCTGAGACGGTCAGATGGCGAGCCGAGAATGAGATCGATAGCCAACTCAATCTCGCCTCCGCCGCCTTGCGTTTCGGGCAGCTCGATATTGCGCGCAAGGCACTGGCAAATGTTCCTAAAGAGAGTCGCGATAGCGCTGCTTATAATGTGGTTGCCGGTTGGCTTGCCCGTGCCCAAGGCGATGAAGCCGGAGTTGATCGGCATTTCGCCGCCGCCGTCGAGAAAGAACCGAAGAACGAACTTTACCAATTCAATCTGGCAGTGTTGCGCATCAAATCGGCCGATCCGGAAAGGCGCGCGGCCGCGCGCGAATCGCTCGAGCGCCTGGCGAAAGTCGCCCCCTTTCGCGCCGGTTCGCTACGTGCATTGTTGAGCGACGCCGTCGCGCGACGTGATCTTGCGGCGGCAGAGCGTTACGCGCAGGAACTCCAGATGACCGCCCAAGTCACGTTCTCCGACTACCTGCTTTGCCTCGATTTTTACAAAAAACTCGACGAAAAAAAATTCACAGCACTACTCGACAAAGTGAAGCCAGTGGCGGCGCGGCTGTCATCCGACCTCGCTCTACTTTTAGCTTGGATGAATGATAACGCTATGGCGACAGAAGTACTCCGTTGGACGGAAAAGTTGCCGGCCGAAAAAACAACGAACCCGCCTCCGGCCATCGAAATCGCCAACGCGCTAACTTTGCAGAAGAACTGGTCCCGTCTTCGTCGTTGGACCCGTAACGGTTCGTGGAGCGAGTACGAATATCTGCGTCTCGCCTACCAGGCGTACGCGGTGCGGCAAACGCGTCAGTCTTCGGCCGATGCTGAATTTGTCTCTCTTTGGCACGCAGCCGATCGCGCCTGCGAGGAAAATCCGGAGCGCGAAATTCGCCTTGCTCGTCTGGCGTCAAAATGGAATCTGCCGACCCAGGCGGAGCAGCTCTGGTTGCGGGTTGCGCAGAATCCGCTGACGCGGCGGGAAGCGCTCGACGCTTTGTTGGAGATCTATCGCGCGACCAATGACCTTCCGAACCTCTACCTCACAGCGATGCGCTTGCACGAAGCCTCGCCCGATGAGCCTCTTCTGGCCGCCGAATACGCGCGGCTTTCACTCGTGCTCGATCGCAATGCGAAGGAGGGACAGCGGGTTGCACAAGAGGCATTCGAGCAAGCGCCGAGTGAGCCACTCTGCGTGTCCGCGCAAGCGCTCTCGCTTCATTCGCTTGGACGCGCCGCTGAAGGCATCGAT
>QHNU01000092.1:5387-17360 GCA_003218525.1 Verrucomicrobiota bacterium | reverse complement strand
AAGACGCGCTCCAGAAGACTCAATCCATTCAATCCACCGTGCCCTCGACTCAAGCGCCCGTGCCGTCGCCTTCCGCGACTGCGAATGCGATGCCGTCCCCGACGCCGGTCGATTTGTCGCCGCGATAATTCGGAATCCGGCGCACGGTAATCCGGCAAGCGCCAGACCGTGGCTACAGTTGTAGCCGCCTCGCTCAGTCAAGGCGCGACGATTCTGTTTTGCTTCTGAACCCTCGCTGCAGTTATCGCGACAGGTCAAATGGAGGGACGGGCGCTCCGTCGCTTCCGATCTAATTTATTTATTCAGGAGAGCAGGAAAACGATGAAATTTCTGCTTTGTTTGTGGTTCCTCATTTCTTGGTTTCCTGATTAGTATTTTCTTCTGAATTGCAGCCGGCCCGGCTGTCTCCACAATTTGTGGTTGTTTCTAGTTGCTTGTTTCCCGCGTCCTAATTCATTCTGCTAATGATCCGTTTCCTGGACTTCTGGTTTCCCCATCATCGCTTTCCGCAGGACGAGATCGGCCAGATTTTGTGTCGCGTGGTCAAGGGCAGAATTCGCGCGCTGTAATCGCGCAAGGTTTTGACTCGAAGCTGCTTCGAGCACTTCCCGCACGGCTTGGGCGATCAGAGCGTGTTCCTCGTCGCTAATCTCGTTTCCCGCGACTGGCAGTGCCGCCTCGATGGCCGCCACCATCTCATCCGTTTTCACCTTTGCTTCCACCCAGGCGCGCTCGCTCATATCGTCAAACGCATGCTCGAGTGAATCAGCCAACATTCTTTCCACTGCTTCCTCCGAGACATCGATCGCGCTGGTCATCTCCAGCTTTCTTTCCGCACCTGTTTTCGTGTCCCGCGCCAGCACGTGCAGAATACCGTTGGCGTCGATTTCAAATTGTACCCCTACACGCGGCACGCCTTTCGGCGCGGGCTCGAACTCAATCGCGAGTTGCCCGAGAAGCCAGTTGTCCTGCGCCATCTCGCGCTCGCCTTGCAGCACTTTGATCGACATCGCGCGTTGATTATTCACCGCCGTGGTAAACATTTCGCCCGCCTTAATCGGAATAGTCGAGTTCCGCGGAATAATGATATTCATGAGCCCGCCGAACGTTTCAATTCCGAGCGACAGTGGCGTAACGTCCAGGAGCACGACGTCGCGAAGCGCACCCGCTAAAATCCCCGCTTGGATGGTCGCGCCCACCGCCACTATTTCCTCCGGATTTTGCGAAATATTGGGTTCACGAGCAAAGAATTCGCGGACAAATCTGCGCACCAGCGGCATCTTCGTCGCGCCACCGACCAGAATCACTTCGTCGAGTTCTTCAGCTGTTAGTCTCGCGTCAGCCAGAGCGCGCGCACAATGCCAGCGCGTTTTTTCAATTATAGGTTGAGCGATTTTCTCCAACTCTGCTCGAGACAATGGAATTTCCAAGTTTCGTCCGCCAACGAATGGCAGGCGAATCGTCGCGTTTTCCTCAACCGACAATCGATGCTTGGCATCAATTACCACCTCACGCAGTCGCGCGACATCGCCAGCTCCGATGGGGACACCGAATCTTGCCAGCACATATTCGATAATCGCGTTGTCAATATCGTCCCCGCCAAGCTGGGTATTGCCGTTCGTCGCCAGCACCTCGAATAGCCCATGGTCCAATTGCAGAATCGAAATGTCGAATGTGCCTCCGCCCAGATCGTAGACGCCGACCCGCAATTTTGTTTTCGATCGATCAAGTCCGTAGGCCAGCGCGGCTGCGGTTGGTTCGTTTACGATTCGTTCGACATTGAAGCCGGCGAGTTCGCCGGCACGTTTCGTCGCCTTACGCTGTGTGTCATTGAAGTAAGCGGGCACCGTAATCACAGCCCGATCGACGGCGCGACCAAGGGCGCGTTCAGCCTGGGCTTTCAATTTCCTCAGAATCAGCGCAGAAAGTTCTTCTGGCGAAAATTCACGGTCTCGAACGCGAACCCGAGCGAGTCCCTTTTTACCTGCTGCGATTTCATAATCAACATTGAGCTTTTTGATTTCATCGCGCCGCGTTCCCATGAGCCGTTTGATCGAATAAATTGTCGTGCTAGGCGCGAGCGCCCTGGCCCGCAAAGCCGCCCGCCCAATCATGGGCTCGCCCGCCTCCGGAAAATGCACGACTGATGGCGTGAGACGTTCGCCATTTTCATCCGCCACCAAAATCGGAAACCCCGATTCCATTATCCCGATAAGGGAATTGGTCGTGCCGAGATCGATGCCAACAATATGGCTCACCGTTTACTTTACCGGCAATCCCGCGGCCTGGGCAATTGGCGAAGACGAAATTCTGGTCGCTGTGAGGCCGATTCTCAACCGCAGGATCCCATCAAATAAGAGCGATTATCTTTCTCAATCGCCGCTGTCCAAAGCGCAATATCCTTCTCCGTCATCGTCGTGCGCGGCTCAAGTCGCGCATCATTGTAGCCGCGCTCGTTCACATCGGGCAAAAATTGCGCGCGCGACAAAAATGTGCCGCGGCAAATTCGGTCGTGAAACGGAACGATCTGCTCATGCGCCAAAAGACGCGTGAGTTCGTGGGTAAGATGCGCCGGCACACGTTGGCGTTCCGATGGGTAGATGTAGCCAAACAAAACAAGAAAACTGAGTAAGACGCGCCAGTCTGCTCCGAAACGTGTGCGCAAATACGCCCAGTCGATTGATTCAGCGCAGCTTTGGATCATGTGAGCAATATCGGCACCGTCGAACCGTTCACGTTCTTGAATAAACGCTTTCATCCAGATGATATCTTCCGGGCCCATTACCTTCACCGGAAGCCCGAGTAGTTCATCATCTCGCCCACGCGCAAACCAGGAATCATCGACTAAACCCAGGCCATTGCCAGCCGCGTAGATCAAGTCGATGATGTTTTGCCCGAGATAAACCTTTGCCAGCCAGTGTGGGAAAGTTTTCTCAATCCGACATCCATTGTTCTCGAAAATCGCGAGAGCACGATCGCGATCGGCCGCCCGAATAAAGAGATCAACGTCTTTGGTGTGTCGCGCTAGACCGGTATAGACGCAGACCGCATAAGCGCCGCCGAGCAGGAATGGTATTTCGTTTTGCCGAAGCAACTGGATCGCGCGCCTGTAAAACGCAGCACACTCGGCGTCAAAGCCTGCTGTTTTTCCGTCATTTTCCACGGTAATGATACGCGTCTGCCAGAGGACACGGGTGCATCGTTTCACCACGATAAACGTCCGGCACCGAACGCGCTTCCGTTTCGTAATCGATGGGTAAACTTCGCGTCGCGGCCACGGCCGATCTTCATTATGGGAAACATTCGCGCGGCGTCATGCACGACGCCTTCGCTGAAATTTCGCGGCGAGCCGATCTGCTGTTGCTTTGCGGGGACATGACCGATTACGGATTGGCCGAGGAGGCGGAGGAACTTGTTGCCGATTTACACTCTGGCTTACGCATTCCGGCGCTCGCTGTTCTTGGCAATCACGACCTGGAATCGGGCGAAGGTAAACTGATCGAGAAGGTCTTGGACCAAGCCGGCGTTGTTTTGCTCGACGGAGGGGCGCACGAAATTAATGGCATCGGTTTCGCGGGCGTGTGCGGCTTCGGGGGCGGCTTTGGCCGGCGCATGCTGAACGCATGGGGCGAGCCGTTGATCAAACAGTTCGTCCAGGAGGCGATTGATCATGCGGTGCGGCTCGAGCAAGCATTGTCCAAACTGCAAACCGAGAAAAAAATTGTCGTGCTCCATTATTCCCCGATTCGAGCGACGGTACAGGGCGAAGATCCGGAAATTTTTGCCTTCCTCGGATCAAGTCGTCTGGAAGAGCCGATCAATCGTTTTCGGGTCAATGCCGTTTTTCACGGACACGCCCACAACGGCACGGCTGACGCCGCCACGGCCACCGGTGTGCCCGTTTACAATGTCTCGGCTCCATTGCTTCGCCGAGCCGCGCCGGGTCAAGCGCCCTTTCGAATCGTAGAGTTCTGAGTGGCGAGCAGTTTCCATTCTCGCACGTCATCCGCCGTTTTGGTCGGTGATTTGCAACGCATCGCACGAATCTTCTCGAAACGGACTTTCAAAAAGGGCAATTGGATTTCCTTGGCTAATGCGCATTTCGTTTTCGCCGGCAGCTTTTTGTAAATCAGGCTGAGATGAGGATCGATTTGGTATTGCTCAGACCCATCATGCGATTTTCGGAGCGCCTCGACTAAATCCAGTAATCTTTGATTCCGCTCAAACCGGATGAAAAGCGTTTCGGTGAATTTCTCGCTCCAACCGATTTCACGTGCGACCAGCACCAAGTCGGGCGACGGAATTTCGCCCAATACTTCCCCGGGCGGCCGGGAACCTTCTGGTGCAACAAAAAGTGTGAGGTGCGGCTCGAACAGCGGCGCACCAAATCGCATCGCCGATTCGCGGATGGTCCTCTCGAAAAATTTGCGCGCGGCACCGGCCGGCATCGACCAATAGGCAATGGCGTACGAATCCATCCATCAAAGCTTCGCCGGAACGACAATGGTGCAACGAACCAAAGCTGGGCTTATCGTCCACGCATGCCGACGAATGTTCTGGGAACGGAGTTGCAGTGTTGCTGTCAAGATCCGCTTACCGGATTTTATCGGGATGGCTTCTGCAAGACCGGGCCTGGCGACGTTGGGCTTCACACGGTTTGCGCACGAATGACGCGCGAGTTTCTGGATTTTTCGGTGTTGCAGGGAAATGATCTCGTCACGCCACATCCAGACTGGGAATTTCCTGGCCTGAAACCCGGCGACAAGTGGTGCGTTTGCGTGACGCGCTGGAAGGAAGCGCTTGATCATGGAATTGCGGCGCCGGTCGATCTCGAATCTACGCACGCGTCCGCGCTCGAATTTGTCACGCTGGAGGAGTTGCAAGCGCACGCGCTCAAAACCTGAATTAGCCATTCACCAGGCTAACGATTCGCGCGACGAGGAATGCGTCGGGCAGAAGCGTCGACGGAATAGCCGCGTAGAATGCCGCCCTTTTTCATAGCACGCGATTCCGCGATTGATCCGATCGGGTCGACAGCTCAGACAGTTCAGCGCTCTCCTCGGCGTCGCGATCTCGCAAACGCGGTGAAACGTCTCGTGTCACTTTTTTTAACGTTTGGACTTCGGCCCACTTTCCGACAACCGTTACACGCTTTGAGTCTGCCATTCAGCTTTTTCCTGGCGCTGCGGTACCTGAAACCGAAGCGCACTTTTCTCTCCATCATTACGCTTATCTCCGTCCTGGGAGTCCTTCTCGGTGTGACCGTTCTCATCCTCGTTATTTCCGTGATGACAGGTTTTGATCGAGAGCTGCGACAAAAAGTAATCGATTTCGACGCTCACATTCTCGTCACCACCGAAGATGTGCTGACTAACTGGCGCCAGTTAGATGAGAAAATTCGTTCTATTCCCGGAGTGGTTGCGACCGCGCCCTATATTCAAGGTCCCGTCATTGTGGAATATCAAAATCGACGGCTCGCTCCCATGATTCGCGGTGTTGATCCGGCGCAGGAAGAGAAGGTCATTCCGCTGCGGAAATTCATTAAACGTGGCACGCTGGATTTAAGCGGTGATACGACTGTGCTCGGGGTCGAGCTCGCCCGTAAGTTAAATGTCCATGTCGGCGATAAAGTGACTGTTTATTCGCCGGGTAATCTTGGTCAAATCCTCGATGGAATTAAGAAGCTCGAGAACGCCAAAGGCGAGGAAGAGAAAAAGGCCATCGATCAGTTGCGAGAAATTGTATTGCCAAAGGATCTGACCATTACTGGCATCTACGAGACTGGGCATTACGTACATGACTCGGAATTTCTGCTCGTACCCATTTTTATTGGACAAGAACTATATGGACTCGGCGATGCCCTCCACGGAATCACGGTCAAGACGGTCGATCCGTACGCAGCGGAGCGCGTAAAAGAGAAGATCGAACCTTTGCTTTCCGTTCCCCAATTCGCTCAAACCTGGATCGATATGAATCGACAGTATTTCGAAGCGATCCGGCTGGAACGAACGGTGATGTTTTTCCTTCTCTTTTTCATCATCGTAGTCGCGGCTTTTGGCATCATGAGCACCCTCATCACGGTGACCGTGCAAAAGCGCCGCGAGATTGGAATCATGAAGGCGCTGGGCGCGAACATTGCTCAAATCGTCTGGGTTTTTCTGGGACAGGGAATGGTGGTTGGTCTTTTCGGAACGCTGACCGGCCTTGGTCTGGGCATGACACTGATTCGTTATCGGAACGAATTCAGCCATTGGCTCGCCGGCACGCTGCATATCGAGATTTTTCCGCGCGAGGTCTACCAATTCTCCTCGATTCCGGCCGAGATCATTCCGATCGATGTTGTTAAAGTTTGCATCAGTGCGTTTTTGATTTGCTCAATCGCGGCGTTGATCCCGGCGTATTTTGCCGCGCGACTCGATCCGGTGAAGGCGCTGCGCTACGAATAAAAAAGGCTTACGACTGCGTTACAATTAAGCGGACCTTGTGGCGGCCGCAAAACTCCGATGCGGAACGACGCACCAACTTCGCCTGAAATAGAAGCAGAAGCGTGTCGCGTGCCGGAATATTTTTCGGACGACCACTGTGCGTTGTAGCGTCCGCTGTCTCAGCGGATCGGCCAACTCTTCAGCGTCGTCATGGCCCCTCGCGACTGAAGCTGGTCGAAAAATCCAGCCAGATCGGCTGGACCTGCCTTCCAATAAAACAAGAAAGGCGGTGACCACCCGCGCCACCGCCTTTCCGTCTCTGCACTCCGACGCGATTTATTTTTGTTTCGCGTCGTGCAATTCTTTCCTCGCATTCATCATGTCCTGATGGGCCTTGACGATTGCGTCGAGTTTGGTCTGCTGTTCCGAGGTGAGCAGCGGCCGAATCTGCGAGACCGAATCATCGATTACGGCCTTCGCCTTAGTCATGGCGTCCTGATGGATCGCTTGTAGCTGCGGCTTCGCCTGGTCGATGATCGGCTGAATCTTTGTTTTCTCCGCATCGGTGAGATTGAGCGAGTTGCTCAGCTCTTCCAACGGGTTGTGATGCCAGCCGCCGTGCGGTCCCGCGGGAGGCTGCGCTTGCACGAAATTCAGCGCTCCGAGCGAGATCGCCGCGGCCACTGTCAATAATGTTCGTTTCATAGTTTCCTGTTTCCTAGTTTGCTGTTTCCGGGCGTTATTGCGCCCATGTCATGAATGACCAAAGGACCCGGTTCGCGGTTACAGAATTCTTGCTGGCCCCGTTTTTTGTAACCGGAACCGCTTGCTTCCAGTCAATAGCTTTGGTGTGGATACGCTCCTGTACGCATGGATGACGATGAGCACGCTCGCGCACTGGTCGATCGCGCACGCGGCGACGACGGTGTCGCGGCCCGTGAACTTATCCAACAGCTCTATCCGCTGGTGGCAAAAATTGTGCGGGCGCACCGGCCGCAGCGCACCGCAGAGGAGGATCTTTGCCAAATGATTTTTGTAAAAGTTTTTCAAAACTTGCATCAGTATTCCGGTAAAGTCCCGATCTCGCATTGGGTTTCGCGGATTGCGGTAAATACCTGCCGCAACGCTGCCGCGGCGGAAAAAGCGCGTCCGGAATTGCGTCACGCTGATCTGAGTGAGGAACAAGTGGCGATCGTTCAGAATCTTGCGACCACTTCGAAGGAGGTGGCGCCCGATCGCAGGCTGGCCGCGCGCGATCTCGTGGAAAAATTGCTTGCCATGCTAAAACCCGTCGAGCGTCTCATTATCGATATGCTTTATTTGCAAGAATGCAGTGTTGCCGAAGTGCAACAATTGACCGGGTGGACCGCCGCCAAGGTCAAGGTAACTGCTTTTCGCGCGCGTCAGAAATTGCGCAAACAGCTTGGAGGTTTGCTATGAATAATCGCGACGAAATGCTCAACCGTTTGTTTCGTGCCGCAGCGTCCCACGATACCAGTCCGGAAATGCCATTCGGATTTGACTCGCGGGTGATCGCGCTGGCGCGTGAAAGAGGACAAAACAGCTCAGCTATCATCGCTTTGCTTGCTCGGCGCGCTGCCGTGCTCGCCATAGCGATAATCGTGATCTCGGCTGCCGGGGTCTATCGGCTCTCCAATTCGACTAATGATTTGCAAAGCGAGTACACGATGGCAGACAACGCGATCGAAAGTAATCTCGGCGAATGAATAGCTCGTTGCGATGGAAACTGATCCTCGCCTTCGTTCTCGTCTTCTTCGCCGGAATTGCCTGCGGGTTCTTCGGGGCGTTTCGCGGGGCGCCGTGGATGTTTGGCCATCCACATCATGGATCGGTGGCGGAGCACATGAAGCGCCATTTGCGGACAGAACTGAATCTGACAGCCCAGCAAATGGAGCAGATCTCGCCCATAGTTGATCGCGCCGCTTCCCAGCTGGAGGCAAAACGCGAGCAAACCATGCGGGAGGTCCGCAGCATCTTTGAAGAAACGCATCGCGGTATCACGCCCTTCCTCACGCCCGAGCAGCAAACGAAACTTGGCCAATTAGAGCAACGCCATCGCCAGCGACTCCGCCGGCACGGTTTCATGCCTCCGCCGGGACCGCCGCCGTAGTACCTCAATCAAAATTCCAGCGCTTGGGCAATTTTTGTTGGAGAGCATTTATAGGGTCAAACAGATCGCCAAATTTATCGACCCGCTTCAACACCTGATCCGGGACGAACGCAAGCAGTTGCGGATCCTTTTTTCTTATCGCGCCCTCGACTTCTTTCCACGTAATGGGCGTTGAAACGGTCGGTAATTCCTTTGCCCGTAATGAATAAACATTGACCGTCGTCTTGTGTTCGTCGTTTTGGCTCCAATCGACAAACACCTTGCCTTTGCGCAACGCACGCGACATTTCCGAAAGCACGAGCTTGGAATGTTTGCGCTCGAGATGTCGCGCGATATCGCGGGCCAGCTCCTTCGTCTGGTCGAAAGTCACTGGTGTGTTCAGTGGCACGTAAACCTGCAATCCCTTCGACCCGCTTGTCTTCGGAAAGCTCTTTAACCCCAATTCCGCCAGCAGATCTCGCAACCAAACCCCTACTTCGCCGCATTGGACAATGTTCGCGGGCGGTCCCGGATCGACGTCGAAAACCATCATGGTTGGTCGCGCGACATTCTGTTTCCGCGCCAGGGAAGTGTGCAGTTCGAGGTCAGCGAGATTCGCCGCCCAAACCAGCGTGGGCAAATCCTGCACCAGGCAGTAATGCATATCGCGTTGATTTCCTTCGCTCCAGACTTTCGCCGTTTTCACCCACGAGGGGCGATGACTCGGGCAGTTCTTCTCGTAAAAAAATTCGCCCTCCACTCCATTTGGATAGCGCTTCATGGTCAGCGGCCGGTCCTTCAGGTGAGGAAGCAATACCGGCGCGACGCGAACGTAATAATCGATCACCTGTCCTTTGGTGAAGCCGGCTTTAGGATAAAGAACTTTGTTGAGATTCGAGACCGAAAGCTTTTTTCCATTAACAACCAACTGGGCTTTGTCAGGCATGACAATTTGGGATTCGGACGGAGTTAATACCGTGCGTTGCTACTTTATGCTCACACCTCGAGAGCTGCGAGATTCTTGTCGAGTTCACCGGGTTCGGCAGGACTTCTTCCTCAAGCGAAGAATTTTTCCGACGAGAGTAGTGGCTGCGGCTTGCAAATGCGGGAAACACATTGTTCCCAGGTTTCGTGGCCGCTGAGGATTTCTATTTCCACCCGTAAGAAAAAAATCGGCACTTCTGTTTTTCCGAGCAGCGGAAAACGAACGGCGTCTTTTTCCGTGGTCACGATCATCTCCAGATCACGCCGGATGCAGCGGTTGATAAAACTTCGCAATTCCGCCTCGGTGTAACGGTGATGGTCGATATAGCGCTTGGCGATCTCGATCCTGGCGCCAAGCTCTTTCAGCCCCCCTTCAAAACTGTCCGGAGCGGCGATGCCACAGATCGACCCAATAAAGGCGCCGCTTAACTTATCGAGCGAAACAATTTCGCTGGTCGCGACATTTT
Organism: Verrucomicrobiota bacterium; assembly: GCA_003218525.1. Classification (GTDB taxonomy): domain Bacteria; phylum Verrucomicrobiota; class Verrucomicrobiia; order Chthoniobacterales; family UBA10450; genus AV69. The sequence goes on along the minus strand of QHNU01000092.1, from coordinate 7,374 downwards.
GCAGATGCAACGGTTGATGTGCGCACTCAATAATTTCTGCTGTGCGATTGTATCGGCGAATGCGTTTAATGAGTTGATCGTTCGATTGGCCCGTACTTTTTGTGATAAAGACATAGCTCGCCCGCCGCAGGTTCCGTGGCGGTTCGCGCAGTGTTCCGCGCGGCAGCAAAAATTCATTGCCGAAAGGCGCTTGCCGATCGATCAGCACGATATCGAGTCGATGTTTAAGATGCAGGTATTGCAGGCCATCATCGAGCAAGAGGGTGTCGACATTCATCAGCTCAATTGCAAATAGCCCGCTTTTGACTCGATCCTTGTCGACCAGCACGACCACATTCTTAAGGTTTTGTGCGAGCATATAGGGCTCGTCCCCCGCCCTGAGCGAGTCGAGCAGCAGGGATTGGCCGTCCGAGACGACACGCGGCGGATCGGCATTCATGTTACGCAGGCGAGCCAGCAAACCCCGCTTGCTCGGGCGCGGCACACTCTTGTAACCACGACTCAAAATCGCGACCCGGCGGCCGCCGCCCTGCAGAGCGCGAGCAAACTTCTCTACAATCGGCGTCTTGCCCGTGCCGCCGACGGTCAGGTTGCCGATGCTGATGACAAGACAGCCGAGCGCCCGTTCGCGAAACACGCGCTTCCGATAAAGCCAAAGCCGAAGCTGGACGCCGCGCTCGTAAATCAGCGATAATCCGTAAAGCAACGAGCGGAGCAGCGCTGCACGCACTCCGACGCGCCGCTCGAGAATGACATCAATCGCAAATTGTTCGAGATTTTCGAGAGAGCGACTCACTTGAGTTGGGATTGTCGGAGGCGGCTTGCGGATTTCAGCAAACGGACGCCGCGATTGTCAGCCTTGGTCATGATCACGCGCGTCGTCTGCACACTCGCGGAGGCCTGCATGGCGCGGGCAACTTTCTCGGGATCGTGCAACGTTACTGCGCAAATGCTGGAACCCGATCCGCTAAGAAATGCGCCGAGCGCTCCAGCATTCTCCGCCGACCCGATCACATCGTCTAAGAAAGGAACGAGTTTTCGCCGGTACTGCTGGTGTAATCCGTCGCGAAACGCGCCCCGCAGTTTTTCATAATCGGCAGACGCGAAGGCAGCGACAATGAATGCGGCATTTCCAGCACTCATAACCGCATCGGCTCGCGGAATCTCTCCTGGCAACAGCCGCCGGGATTTTTCTGTTTCAATTTCAAAATCAGGAACGAGCAGGACAAATTGAAGCTCAGGCCGGATCTCGAAGCGCTGCGTTTCCACGCCGCGTACCACGTTTAAGCCGCCAAAACTCGCCGCTGCTGCATTCTCGGGATGACCTTCCAGCGCTGCACTGAGAGCGAATAGATCGGTACGACTAAAATTACTGCCCAATAGTTCGTTGATGGCGTGCATCAGACCGAGTCGAATCACTGCGCTGCTACCAAGACCGCGTGAAATGGGTATGGCACCGTCGACTTCACACGAAAAATCAAAGCCGCGACAGTTTGCTGCCGCGAAAAACTTATTCGCTGCATTTCGCATCATCGGGGTCAAGCGAGTGTGTTCGCCACGCCGGACCGTGATCACGTTGTAAAGACGAAGCGCAATGCCCAGGCAATCAAAACCGGGGCCTAGATTCGAGGTGCTTGCCGGCACCCGGACTATTACCTGCTGTTTCACCTCCGAAAACGATCTTATCGCACCCAAGGGAAGCGGCAAGAGAGGCAATGGCGCACGAATCAAGAGAGAATCCCGCTAAGTGAGAACGAGCGGCAGTTGGATCGATTCGCAATTAATGCGCGACTTTGAGGCGGAGAGAACGAACGCGCACCGAATCTGCACGGCATCGGATGGTTGGGTTGAGCGCTTTGGCGCAGATATCCTGGTGTCGTTCAAGAGCGAGACAGCGCGGGAGCGCCTGACCACGGAATACGTTCTCTGGGCCGATAACGTAGGTTTCAGCTTGTCACGTATGTTTGCTCGGTTTCTTCCGAGGCGA
>QHNU01000092.1:0-5372 GCA_003218525.1 Verrucomicrobiota bacterium | reverse complement strand
GCACGGTCGTAATGGAAAACTCCCTCCAATATGGGATCGACTTCGGAGCCGGCTATTCGGTCGGGCTGTTTGTCGACCAACGCGAAAATCGTCGCTTCGTGCGGCAGGTTGAGCCCAGACGACTGCTGAACTGTTTCGCTTATACCTGCTCGTTTTCGGTCGCGGCAGCGTCAGTTGGTACAAGGACTGTAAGCGTGGATCTTTCGCGCAGATCACTCGAGCGTGGACGGGAGAATTTTTTGCTCAACGGTTTGCCGGCGGAAGAGCATCGCTTCACGACCGACGACGTTTTCGAAGTGCTGCCGCGGCTCGCCCGCGGAGGCGAAAAGTTCGATATGATTGTGCTCGACCCGCCGACTTTTTCCCGTTCGCGGCGAGGCAGGACTTTTCAAGTTCAGTCTGATTTTGAGAATCTTTTGTTGACCGCGCTCGAAGTGGCAGATCGCGACAGTCACATTTTGTTATCGACGAATTTCTCTAATCTGGACGAACGTGCACTTGAAGTGATGGCGCGCTTTTGCTTGAAAGCTGCTCGGCGTGCCGGAAAATTCCATCGCCAGCCGAAGCCGGCTGAATTTCCCCCGGGCGCGGGGGCGAGCACGGTTTGGCTGACGCTGTATTAGGAGAAAGGGAACGCGCGCCCGGGGTCGCTCAATCGAAACAAAGTTATGGACGAAAATACCGATATTGCACAGCGCGGCGCGCGTTATGCGCAGGACCAATTTTCTGAGGCGCTCACCCAGGCAGAGGAGTTCGTGCGGGAAAAACCGGGCCAATCACTCCTAATCGCATTCCTGATTGGCTTCATCTTAAACCGGCTCCCGGTAGGACGGCTTCTGGGCGGACTTGTTCGCGTGCTTTTAATGGCACTGAAACCCGCGATCCTTGTCTACGGAGCAACCAAAGTTTACGAGGCAGTCCAGGAAAACGATTAATCTTCCAAGGTAAAGCCGACCTTCAGCGTGACTTGCCAGTGATCGATTTTGCCGTTTTCGATATGGCCGCGAGTTTCGGTCACTTCAAACCAGCGCATGTTACGCACGGTCCTTTCTGCGCGGGCTAGCGCATTCTGGACCGCGGCTTCAATACCTTCGCCCGAAGACCCAATCAGCTCGAGCTTCTTGTAAATGTGATTGCTCATGTCGAGACGATTGATGGGGGACGCATTCTTGCAAAGGAAATCCGTTGAGCGGCTCGGAGCTGATTGCTAGCGTGCCTTCCTTTGATGGAAACGCACATTGAATCGCACCTCGTCGAAAAACGTGTCTTCAAACCACCCAAAGACTTTCAGCGGCGCGCACGAATCAAGAGCCTGGCCCAATACCAAAAAATGTACCGGGAATCGATTCGGCAACCGGACAAGTTTTGGCGTCGTGAAGCCAAAGAACTGACTTGGCACAAGCCTTGGAAGCGGGTGCTTGAGTGGAAAGCTCCCTTCGCCAAATGGTTCGTCGGCGGACAGCTGAACATTTCGGAAAATTGTCTCGACCGTCATTTGACCGGGCCACGGCGCAACAAGGCGGCTCTTCTTTGGGAAGGCGAACCGGGCGAGAAACGCACGCTTACCTATCAGCAACTGCACCGGGAAGTCTGTCGGTTTGGCAACGTGCTTAAGCGAAATAACATTCGAAAAGGCGATCGCGTCATCATCTACTTGCCCACCATTCCCGAGGCCGCAATCGCAATGCTCGCGTGCGCTCGGATCGGTGCCGTTCATTCGGTCGTTTTCGGCGGATTCAGCGCCGACAGCATCCGTGACCGCATCGCCGATAGCGGCGCGATTGCCTTAATCACAGCAGACGGAAGTTATCGGCGTGGAACGATCGTTCCGCTCAAGAAGAATGTGGATGAGGCGCTTCAGAGCGGAACATCAGTGAAGCGGGTCATTGTTTACAAACGCGCCGGCAACGAGATCCACATGAAAGAGGGTCGCGATGTTTGGTGGCATCGCGAACTGGAGTATGTCGATGCCAATTGCCCACCGGTGTGGCTCGATTCCGAGCATCCCCTCTACATCCTCTATACCAGCGGTTCGACCGGAAAGCCGAAGGGAATCTTGCACACGACCGGCGGTTACCTGCTCGGGATTTATTGCACGATGAAATACGTTTTCGACGTTCGGGATGAGGACATCTACTGGTGCACGGCCGACGTCGGATGGGTCACCGGCCACAGCTATGTGGTCTACGGACCGCTCGCTAACGGCGGGACCACGCTGATGTATGAAGGCGCACCAAACTGGCCGGAGCCCGATCGTTTTTGGAAGATCATTGAGGAACATGGCGTCACGATCCTGTACACGGCGCCGACCGCGATCCGCGCGTTCATCCGATGGGGAGATGCATGGGTAAAGAAGCACGATCTTTCTTCGCTGCGCCTGCTGGGATCGGTGGGCGAGCCAATCAATCCGGAGGCCTGGATGTGGTATCGGAAGACGATCGGTGGGGGCCGTTGCCCAATTGTCGACACCTGGTGGCAAACTGAGACAGGTGCGATCATGATCACGCCGATGCCCGGAGCCATTCCCACCAAACCTGGAAGCGCGACGCTGCCGTTCTTCGGAGTCGATCCGGCGGTTGTGAATGAGGTTGGCGACGAGGTCGGGCCGAATATCGGTGGAAAACTGATCCTGCGAAAACCGTGGCCTTCGATGCTGCGAACGATCTACGGTGACAAGGAGCGCTATAAAAAACAGTATTGGAGCGAATTCAAAGGCTCTTATCTAACCGGCGATGGCGCCCGACGCGATAAGGACGGCTATTTTTGGATTGTCGGGCGAATCGATGATGTACTGAACGTCGCCGGACACCGCCTCGGCACCTCTGAAATCGAGAGCGCACTCGTCGCGCACGATGCCGTGGCCGAGGCAGCCGTCGTCGGCCGAGCGGATGATTTAAAGGGACAAGCAGTAGTCGCGTTCGTCACCTTGAAAGGCCATGCTAACCTCACTCCCCGTTTAAAAACTGAATTGCGTGACTTCGTCGGCGTGCACATCGGTGCAATTGCCAAACCGGATGAGGTGCGGTTTGCCGAAGCCTTGCCGAAAACGCGGAGTGGAAAAATCATGCGCCGGTTACTCAAAGAAATCGCAAGCGGGCAGAGTGTCACCGGCGATACAACCACTTTGGAAGATTTCAGTGTGCTTGGCAGACTCAGCGCTGAGGAGTAACACCCGCGGTTGAGTTCCGCGCCACCTTCAGGAGATTGGAGCCGTGAACTTTATCGGCACTGGGCTGCGTGAACTCGGCCTGAAGGTTCGCCGCCAACGCACCCGTATGGCCTTGCGCCACGTTAAGCGACAGCTGCAACGTAGCGAGATTGCGCTTGGCCGGGAAGGGACGGCTCAGGCCGCAAGTTTTCCGGAGGTTCGCAATGAGATTGTCGCGCTAAAAAAGCTCGAACAGGAGCAGAAGGAAGTCGCGGTGCGGATCGCACAAATCGACGAGGCGCTAAAGCAAATCGATTCCGAGCGCCAGGAAAACTCGCGGGCGCAAAACGAGGCAGTTGCAAAACTCGAGTTAGAGAAGAAACCGTTGGTACAACGGCGCGACGAGGCCAAGCACGCAGCCAGCACATGCGATCGCGCGTTGAGCGGGGTGGAATCACGCCTGCAAGCAAATGATGAGGCCGATCACGAATTGCTAAAACAGCTTTCCGCATTGCAGGCGCAAGCGCCACCGCCCGATGACCTGGAGGCGCGTACCGCCGTGTTTGCGGCTAAGCGCGCGCGTTTGCCTGAGGAGCAGGCTGAACTCGTGCGCGCTCGCGAAGGAAGTGTCGAAGCATGTCGACAAGCGAAACAAAAACTTAACGCAGCCGAGGACGAACTGGCCACAGCGGAAAAAAATATTGCCCGCGTTCGCGAAGAATTCGAAGCGAAGGATCGCGCGTTAAACGAAAAGGCCAGGGGCCAACAGGATGCTCTCCGGGCCGCGCGGGCGCAGCACCAGACGGTGGAGGAACGAAAAGATCCGGCTTATCTCAACATCGGCCGCCATCTCGCCACCCAGGGCATTGCTCCGCCCAACGCGCCGGACTTGCTGCACGACGTGCTGCGGCATCGCCAATCGGTCGACCGCCACTTTGAACATACGAAAGAATTGAAACGTCTTTCCGACGAAATCGATAAACAGCAGCTGCGAAAATTCTATTTTGCGGTCGTATCGACTTTGGTCTTGCTCGCCATCATTCTGCCTCTCCTTTTTCAAACTCCGCCCCGGCGCGAATGGTTTCCCCAATCGACGGATGCAATCCTCTCTTTAAATGCCGAGCGATTCGAACGTGATGATTTACCAAAGCGGTGGCGGAGTGAAGATTTTTGGCAACAAACCTGGCCCGGGCTGATTGGCGCCGCTACCCAAACGCCTCGTCTTAAAATTCCGAGTGATGCCGCGCGCGTGACTCGCGCAGTGGCAACGACCGAGAATTCTTCCGGGCGTGAGTTTCTCTTGGTCGAAGCGCGCAATGATGTCTCGCCAGTCGTGCGAACAATTGCGCAGGACAAGGAATTTGAAAAACGAGCAATCAGCGGATTGCCAGTATGGCAGCGAGCGAATTTTAGTGTCGCCCGTATTGGACCTAAGACGCTTGCAGTGGGCATGCCCGACGGCGTCGATGAATTGGTGCGCGTGCGCCTGGGATTAGAGCCGGACCTGCAAATTACTGGTCAATTTTTCGATCGTTTTCAGGCGCTCGATCGTGAGACAACTCTGCGACTTATCTCCCGTGATCCGCCGGGACTGGCAAAAGCTTTTCATCCGGTTTTTCCGCGCGAACTGCTGGAACGCACTCAACTGCTCGGTCTGGGGCTTTCCTTACAATCCCCGGTCAAAGCCCGTCTGCTTTTGAAATTTCCCTCGGATGCAGCGGCAAGCGAGATCACCAAGAGCATTCACGATGATCCACAGCGCTGGCTCCATCTCGAGGAATCGGACCTGTCGCTTTTTATCCAGTCACCGGACGTAGCCAGACAGCATTCAAATCTCGAAGTGCGGTTCAACATGCCGGAGAAGACGGCTCGACTTCTGCTTCAACGCATTGCAAAGACGGACGCGTCGCCGGCCGTGAGCGCCGCAAATTAGCCAAGTGCTTTGATGATTCGGTTCTTCGTTGCGGTCCTCGCCTTTAGCGCGTCATCGACCCTTGCCCAGGATAATGGCATTGTAGGCGATGACCTTGGCTGGGTAAATATTCGCGATGTCGCACCGACAATCGTAGTCGAGTTGCGCTACGCCACCTCCAACAACATCGCCCATCGCCAACTCTATCCGTTCAATATGCCGCCAATGATCCGGGCCGGAGTGGCACGCAGATTAATCGAAGTGCAGGCAATCCTCCGCCGTCGCCAATACGGATTGAAAATTTGGGATGCC
>QHNU01000193.1 GCA_003218525.1 Verrucomicrobiota bacterium | reverse complement strand
TAAGCAAAGGCGAACCGGTGACTCGCTGCGTCGTCCCAAAGCTCATCTGTTAGCCGCTTTGGGTAAATATCTGTCAGGGGCGCGACGTCGTGTGTGATGCGATCGATTTCCTCGCCATCCATCAAAAACAACGCGCCCAATTGTTGGGGAACCTCGATGCCGATCCGCCTCAAATCTGCGCCGGCGCCCGGGTCGCTCCATAACTGGCGAATTTCCTCTTCCTTCACTTTGCGCCCCGGACCTTTGATACCCATCATGATCCATTCTTGATCGGCGCTCGCCCAGACCGATGCGTTCTGAAATGCGTTATGAAACGCGCGGAGAATTGCTTTCGCTTCCTCGACTTTAAGCTGGTTGATCGGGAGCCAAAAGGTGGCAATCCCGCCTTCCTTCAGGCGGCTGTTCATCAGCGAAAAAAATTCCTCCGTGTAGAGATTGACCGCGCCCGCTGATTTCGGCGGGGGCGGTTCTCCAGAAATGATGTCATATTGCCGCGGAGTGGCTTGAAGGAAGAACCGGCCATCTTGCACGACCGCATGCACGCGCGGGTCGCGAAGCGGGTTAGAGTAGTTGATGCCCAAATAGAAATCGGCGAGGCGGAGCACCTCTTTCGAAATGTCCACCACGTCCAATTGCTTAATGTTCGGTCCGTGAAGAAACGCATCCGCCGTGACACCACAGCCGTAGCAAAGAAGCAGCACGTCTTCTGATTCCGGACGAAAAGCCAAAGGAAGATAGGCGAACAATCTCATGTAGCGCTGACTGCGCGGATTTGTGGCCGACATCGAAAATGCGCTGGTCAAAAGCCGGTAGTAATACGGCTCGCCAAAAAGATCGCGTCGCAGCAATTGATAAGTTTCAGAGGTCCCCTCGACCTTTTTCACGACGTGCGCGATCAAACGACCGTCGTTATCCGCTTGGTAAAGGCGGCTCGCATGTGCGAAATGCGCTTCATCGCGATGGAACGGAAACATTGCCAAGATGAGAATCACGGCCGCCCAGAGCCCAATGAGGATCAAACCGATCGGCCGCCGAAATGACCAACTCGATCGTTCGCTGACGAGTAGAGCGAGCAAAGCGTAACTCGCAGTGCATAGTAAAAGGCCCCACTGAAAACCAACGCTTGGCAAGACAACGAAGCTTGCCAGCAGCGGACCAGCCGCGGCTCCGGTCGTATTGAATAAAGTCGTTAGGCCAGTGCTATTCATTCGGTCACCCACGCTGGCCTGAACGCGTGCGACAATAGATGGAAACAGAATTCCCGACAGGAACGCGACGGGAAACATTAAAGCCAGTGAGAGGAGCCCGATATCTCGCCAAGAAGCGAGGTTAAACGGACCGGCACGCGTTCGAACAGCCTCCCCCGGAAAAAATAGGTATGAGAGAAGCACTGCAATCGCGGCTAGCAGCAAGAAAACGGGAAGTAGTTGATGGGGCTGCGGAGAGCGGCGATGAGTTGCCCCCCAAGACACGCTTCCCAATCCAATTCCTGCCAGCACCACCGCAAGCATGACGGCAAAGGCAGTTGGGGAAGAAGCGACATACAGGCGCAAGAACCGGAACCAAATCACCTCCAGACACAGAAGGATGGCACCTGTCCCCAAGCTGGCGAAAAGCAGACGCCATGGGGGACGGTAGCTTATTCGTAAGCGCAGAGGAATTATTGACTCCGGAATACGCGCGGCGGTAGCAGCGTCACTTCTTGCGACAAGCAAGGCTGCGGTTGCGGCGATGCAGCTAGCCAATCCTGCAGCGAGGCCGGTGCCGCGAAGACCGAACGCCTCGATCAGGTAAGCTTCACCCAGCACCGCACCAGCCACGGCCCCCAGTGTGTTGCAGCCATAAAGAAGGCCGATGGCACGTCCGAAATTGGTGCGCGGCAGAATCGAATCCTCCATCAAGACGGGAAGCGTCAGGCCCATGGCCGTCGTTGGCAGGAGGAGGATCAAAAATGAGAGAACAAAACGCAGACCGAGAAGCACCGCGTGATGGCTCCAGAGCGTTTGAAAAACGGGACGCATCCAGGCGCCGAGCAGCGGAAGGCCAAAAACGATCGTACAACCAAATAGTGCTACCGCCATCTCCAACGCGGCATAAAGATGAAGCGGCCGCCATCGCCGCACTTTCGACGAAGCGGCGATGGCGTTCCCCAGCGCCAGGCCGGCCATAAAGCTGGAAAGAATCAAGGCAGCGGACCATAGCGAATTTCCAAAGGTCAAACCGCTTAGCCGGAGCCACAATGTTTCGAAAATTAGTGAGCCAGTTCCAGACAGGAAGAGAATCCCGGATAGAATCGCAACGCGCGCGCCTGCATATAGATTTCGCAATGACTTAATTTGATCGGGGCCGTGCACGTTTATCTCGATCTTCCCGGTCCTGGTCTTTTAGGGCGGAGGATGAAATCCAAAATCGGTCTCTAGTTTTCCCCAAAGCCAATCGACGAACCAATTTCGCTTGATTGAGCCGGCATTAGCGGTAGCGAGCGCTTCCGCTTTCGCCACGCTACCATTCAGACAGTAGAGGTAAGTAAGTAGGAACATGTCATTGAGACTAGACGCACCGCGATCTGCCTCGCTCTCCAATAATCGAATCGCTACGTCGATATCTCGTCGGGCCATCGCTCCCGCAATTAAATCCGGTATAGTTTCAAGCGGAGGTGTGTCCGATTTGCGCGCAACGCGTTCCGCAATCGCGACCCGGAATTCGTCGCTACCAAGGACTTCCAAGACCGGCGTTCGCAACGGGGAGTGCCGCAGGTAAATATCGAGCTCGGCCAGGCTATTGCAACGCCCCACAGTTCCGCACCGATAGCGCCCCTCGCGAACGATAAAGCACGACTCAAGTGATTCATTCAGCGCCTCCGGCCAGATTCTGCTGATCAATGGAGACCCAAGAAAACGGTGAACGGCAGATGAGGCCTCCATGTAAGGCAAAGCGAAGCGGTGGCTCGCTTCTTCATCCCAGTGCTCATTGGTCAGCCGCTTCGGGTAAATATCTGTCAAAGGCGCTATGTTATGCGTGACGCGATCGATCTCGTCGCGATCCATCAGAAACAGCGCCCCTAATTGCTGGGGAACCTCCAGACCGACCAGACTCAAGTCTGCGCTGGTGGCTGGGTCGCTCCACAACCGGCTGATCTCCTCTTCTTTGACTGCGCGGCCTGGCCCTTTGATGCCCATCATGATCCATTGCTCATCCGCGCTGGCCCAAATCGACGCGTTCGAGAATGCGTTATGAAACGCGCGAAGGATCGCTT
>QHNU01000091.1:11753-14349 GCA_003218525.1 Verrucomicrobiota bacterium | reverse complement strand
CTCCGCGTTCGCGAGCGCGAGCAAGAATAGAGAAAACCGTATCGGAGGCCTGGGCCGCCCCCATTACCGCGTAGCGCGCATTCGGCCACGCGAGGATGAACCGCGGGTCATAGGCCTTGCCACAGAGCGCATAGTTGCCCGCGCCAAAGGAACCACCTACTACAATGGTAATTTTCGGAACAACGGAATTGCTGACCGCGTTCACGAGCTTGGCACCGCTCCGGATGATCCCGCTTTGTTCCGCAGCTTTCCCAACCATGAAGCCGGTGACATCCTGGAAAAAAATCAGCGGCAGTCCGACTTGATTGCAATCCATGACAAATCGGGCGGCTTTATCGGCGCTATCAGAATAAATGACACCGCCCATCTGGATTCCTTCGGTCTGAGTTCGTACTTGGACCCGTTGGCTGGCAACGATACCAACGGCACGACCGGCGATACGCGCGTAAGCGGTCACCAGTGTCTTGCCATAATCGGCTTTGTATTCGTCAAGGGACTCGGCGTCCACGATCAAGGCGAGCAGATCGTGGGCGTCGTATGGTTTATTACCGTCGAGGCTAACGAGATCGTAAAGTGCCTGCGGAGATTTAGCTGGCTTGTGTACCGGCGCTTCCGCCTGATGTTGGTGGAGTGCTGATTCAGGCAACAAAGAAACAAGAGATCGCAAACGCTTTAGGCATGATTCATCGTTTTCTTCGTAAAAATCCACCGTGCCGCTGATCTGGGCGTGCATCTCAGCACCACCAAGCTCTTCTTGATCCACTACCTGTCCGATTGCGGCCTTGACCAGCGATGGCCCAGCCAGATAGAGCCCGCTACCCTTCGTCATCAGGACTTTATCGCACAGCACCGGCAGATAAGCGCCGCCGGCGACACAATTGCCCATAATAGCAGCGAACTGCGGAACGCCCGCGGCTGAGAGGACGGAATTGTTGCGGAAAATCCGGCCGAAGTCGTCCTCATCCGGAAAAATCTCATCCTGCATCGGCAGGAAGACACCGGCGGAATCGACCAAATAAATCAGCGGCAGGTTATTTTCGAATGCGATCCGCTGTGCGCGAATCAACTTCTTTGTGGTTTGAGGAAAGAAAGCACCGGCTTTGACGGTTGCGTCGTTGGCGATGACCATGCATGGAACACCCTCGACATTCCCGATTCCGGTGATGGCGCCAGCCGCGGCAATGTGGCCCCATTGTTGGTACATTTTGTAGGCGGCCCAGAGACCAATTTCAAAAAACGGCGCCCTAGGATCGAGCAGCTGGTTGATCCGTTCCCGTGCGAGCAGGCGTCCAAGTTTGTGCTGGCGTTCCTGTCCGGCTTTACCGCCTCCTTCGCGCAACTGCGCTTCTTCGGCGAGAATTTTGGCGGAACGATCGCGCAACGTTTCTCGCGTCTTCGTGGGAGTTCGGCTCGACATGTCCGATGCACGCTTAATCCGCCGCGCCCGTTAACTCAAGCGCGCCGGTGCGGCCTTTAGAACGCGTCGGAGTCGGGGTGATACCCGGAATCGCCGCGAATACTGCGCAAGCGATTTCGGCTCCCCCGTTCGGAGTCCGCCCGATTAAAACGGCCGAGAGCAAGCTTTACCAGAAATGGCACCGCGGCCAATGTTCCAATGGACATGAGAGCGATGGCAGTCGCCTGGCGAGCAGGACGTTTGATCCGATCCGCCACCAAGAGTCCGACGCCGAGCCCAAGCGCGGTCCGGGTCAAAGCAAGCAGTGGATCGACCGGCAAATCGTCGGGCGACTTCGGAATGGAAATGGTGAGTGCCATTGGCGTATTCCTATACGGCGGGGTCGCGAAAAATAAATGGGAAATTGTTGCACGGTCCTGGGAAACGACCGACGAACGTCAGAGGCGGCATGGCTAAGCAGATGTATGCATTGATTCTCGCCGGTGGGAGCGGCGAACGTTTTTGGCCGCTTAGTCGGCGTTCACTTCCCAAGCAATTGTTGCGCCTCGTCTCGGATCGCACGCTGCTCGAGCAAACAATTGCCCGTCTGGAGGGTCTTATTCCAGCCGAGCGCATCCTTGTTCTTACGAATGTCGATCAGGAAAAGGGCGTGCGCGCGACACTAAAACAACATCCACAATCCAATATCATCGCTGAGCCGGCGAAGCGTGACACGGCGGCCGCTGTTGCGCTGGGTGTTGCTTGGGTTGCGGCGCGCGATCACAACGCGACGATGATTGTCCTGCCCGCTGATCACGTCATCAAAGACACCGTCGCGTTTCAAAAAACAATGCAGACTGCGACGCGTGCGGCCGAAGAAAAAAACGCATTAGTAACGATTGGAACTCGACCAACCTCCCCTCACCCAGGATTTGGTTATATCGAAATGGGCGACGCCATTCCCGGCTGTCCAGGGCTATTTCAAGTGATTCGATTTCGCGAAAAACCGAACATTGACCTGGCCGAATCGTTCATTCGCAAAGGTAACTTTCGGTGGAATGCCGGAATGTTCGTCTGGACTGTGCCGATGATTCTGACGGAATTCAACCGGCATGCGCCAGAGCTTAGCCGTTTTATTTCGATCAGCAGCGCGCCGGCACGATTCGAAAAAGCGTTGAGCGAACGCTTCGCCAAGCTCCC
>QHNU01000091.1:0-11731 GCA_003218525.1 Verrucomicrobiota bacterium | reverse complement strand
CACGCCGATCGCGTCCTGATGGTGGAAGCGGAATTTGATTGGGACGATGTCGGTGGCTGGCAAGCGGTCGCCCACTATTTCGAAAAGGATCGCGCCGGCAACGCCGCCAACTGTGAGGTGATTACGCTGGAGGCGAGCGACAACATCGTTTTCGACGAGGGCGGCTCTAGCGTTGCTCTCCTAGGCGTCAACAATCTCATCGTCGTGCGTACCCGCGATGCCGTGCTCGTTTGCCACCGGCATCATGCGGAGAAGATCAAGAATCTCGTCGCCAAGTTGCCGGAGAAATTGCAGTGAATGAAGCGTGTGCTTGGGGTTGACCTTGGGGACGCCCGAACAGGGCTGGCCGTCTCGGACGAATTGCGAATGTTGGCGCATCCGCTCGAAACAATTGAAAGCAACTCGGCTGAAACAGTTGCACGACGGATCAAAGCGATCGTATCGGAAAAAGATGTTGACTGCGTCGTCGTAGGGTTACCTCGAAACATGGACGGCTCCATGGGAAGAAGCGCAGAACAAGTCCAACGGTTCGTCGCGAAACTAACGGGTCTGATTAATTGCCAAGTCGTAAGTTGGGATGAGCGGCTCTCGACCGTGGCCGCGGACCGAGCCTTACAGACGGCCGGAAAAAAAACGCGCGAGACCAAGGGTATCCGCGATCAAGTTGCGGCCCAAATCATCCTACAAAGCTATCTCGATCGGCTGAGTGCGTGAGATCGCGTCGACTGAAATTTGTCGTTGCCTATGACGGGCGCGATTTCGCTGGCTGGCAAAGTCAAAGACACGGCAACACGATTCAGGATCAACTGGAAGCGGCGTTTAGAAAGATTTGCCGTTCGAGGGTAAGCGTAATCGGCGCGGGACGAACGGATGCGGGTGTGCACGCCCTCGGCCAATGCGCGCACGTCGACCTCGAGCCGGGAAGACTCGCGATCCAGCGTTGGATTACAGCGCTCAATGGAACACTGCCGCCCACGATTCGAATTCTCCGTGGACGGTTTGTCTCGCCTAATTTCCATGCCCGCTTTTCCGCCAAAGGGAAAGTCTACCGCTATCGCATCCTTAACGCTGCCATCATGTCGCCATTCGAACTCGGCCGCACCTGGCATGTCGCAGCGCCACTGGATCGAGCGTTGCTTAAGCGCGCAGCAAAACTGTTCGCGGGGCGGCACGATTTCAGCAATTTCGCGGCGACAGGTGGCAAGTTTACCGAGGACACGACGCGGACGATCAATTCTCTTCGCGTAATTACCCGAGGCAATTTGATCGACCTCGAATTCGCAGGCTCGGGTTTTCTTTACAAGATGGTCCGATTAATTACTGGAACGCTGGTGCGCTCTGCACTTGGGAAGAGACACTCGACGCAATCAAGCTCCGGCTCGAAAAGCCGGAACTGAATGCGGCCCGTTTCGTTGCCCCGGCCCATGGGCTCTACTTGGTCCGGGTGAAATACTAGCGGCGCTTCGGCCGCAGGCGGGGCGGTGGTAAGTGAGGATTTCTGTTTTTGGCAGAAGAACTGCTGTGAATTGCCGGTGTATCACCGTGCTGATAAGGCGTCATTTGCGCGAATAGCGGACAGACCCTCCACCTTGTCGAGAGCTCTGTCCTGGCTGCTTGGTCCGCAGTATTTTCATTACAAACTTTTGGCCGGCACCGGCGCGGCCGTGGTCGTTATTGTCTTCTTGGTAGGCACCTTCTTGTTCGTCACGCTGCGGAATTACCGTCAAGACGCAATCCGCGCTCACACTGTCCAGGTGAAACGTTTGAGCAGTGTGATCGAAAACGACATTGCAGCGCTGGAAAGTTATCACCGCGCATATTTGCTGACTGGTAACGAGCAATATACCAAGCTGTTTGAGTCTCGAAAGCAAGCGATGCAGGCACGAATGGGGGAACTCACGGCGCTCGTTCGTGAGAACTCGGCCCAATGCGAGCGCGTGACCAAAGCGGGCGACCTTGCCCGGCACTGGGTCGAACAAGTCGCACGCCCGGCCTTTAGCAAAGGGAGCGCTTCCAAGCCGCGCCTCACCGCCGCTGCACTCGGTAGCACGATGCTGAATCAACCTCGCGAGGTCCTCCAATCCCTCCAGGACGAGGAGCAGATCGTCCTCAACCACAAAATGGAGAATCAGGAGTGGGCCGCACAATCGGGACAAATCCTCGATTTCTTGCCCAAGCTCGAGCGCGCCGTGATCGAGATGAACAAGGAAAAACGGGGATACCTGCTCACTGGCGACAGCGGATTTATCGAAGCTTATAGACGATCACTCGGTGATTTTTACATCTACCACGGCTACCTCGCTATTCTGGTGGCAAACGCGCCGACTCAGGCGCAACTGCTGAGCGAGGTACGCGCCGACGTCGAGCGCTGGATCAGTTTCTTCGCCGTCCCGGAAATTGATGCAGAACGCGACGGCCGCGACTTGAACAATGCGGTGTCGAACGGCAAGAGTGATGAATTAATCCGGGCCGTCCAGCAGACAATTGCCGGCATCGAGACGAACGAATTCTCCGCTTACCAAGCGCATTCCAACGCCGCGGCGCGCCAGAAAGTCTGGAGAACGATCGCCCTCTCTGCTCTCGCCGCGCTTGCGCTCGCCCTTCTGATTTCCTCCAACAGCTACAGCTTTGTGTTGGTCCGGCGGCAGTTGTCAAAATTGAGTGACGCCGAGATGCGCATTCGCACCATTATCGAAGGCATCCTCGACGGTATGATCACGGTGGACGAGTCAGGTACGATTCGCTCAATGAATCAGGCCGCTGAAAAAATGTTTGGGTGCGTCAAGGACGAAATGACCGGCCATAACTTTACCAAGTTGGTTCCAAAAACCTACGCCGCCGACCTCGATTCTCAACCGACCCCAACAGCCTGGGATGATTTCGCCAAACGCACAGGCACGACGGCGCTTGCCCTTGGACAGACACGGAGGAATACCGCGTTTCCGATTGAAATTTCGCTGAGTCAGATGGTCCTAGACGGAAAGATGCTCTATGTCGCGATGGTTCGTGATGTGACAGAGCGTAAGCGTTTCGAGGAGGAAATTGCGTCAGAAAAAGAAAACCTCGCCGTGACTCTTCGATCAATTGGCGACGGCGTCATCACGACCGATGTGCAGGGGAAAATCATCATGATTAATAATGCCGCCGAAGTCTTAACCGGCTGGAGTTCGGCGCAAGCAGTCGGTCAGCCCTTGAAAACGATTTTCAATATTTCGCTCGATCTCGCCGCCCAGGCACGGGCACAACGCGACGGTTATCGCACGGAAGCGCACTCGATTCTGTTAAATCTGCCCGACAGCGCGACGCTGATTGCGCGGGATGGCTCAGAGCGGGTGATTGAACAGGTCGCCTCTCCCATTCGCGATAACAAAAACGACGTCGCCGGGGTCGTGCTCGTCTTTCGCGATATCACCGAGCGACAACGGAGCGAGGGCGAGCGTCGCAAGGCCGAGGCCCTGGAACAACTCGGACTGCTGGCTGGGGGGATTGCTCACGATTTCAACAATCTGCTCACTGCGATCATTGGCAATATTTCGCTCGCTTCACTGCTCCTGCCGTCAAACAATGAAATGGCTGGCCGCTTAAACGATGCGAAAAACGCTTCACTGCGGGCGCGCGATCTTGCGCAGCAGTTGCTCACCTTCGCTCGCGGCGGTGCGCCCATCAAAAAGATGGCGTCCATTGGCCGTCTCATTCAGGACACGGTTAGTTTCTCGCTGCGAGGTTCGCATAGCCGGGGCGAATTTAGCCTCGGCGCCAACCTGTGGCAGACAGAAATCGACGCCGGTCAAATCAGTCAGGTCGTTGCCAATCTTGTCGTTAATGCCGATCAGGCGATGCCAAGTGGAGGAACATTGCACGTCAGTTGCGAAAACTACCAGCATTCTGCTGCTGACAGTTCGTCCGATGTTGTCGATCTGCCGCCCGGCAATTACGTCCGCGTGAGCATCACAGACGAAGGTGTGGGTATTCCAGAACGATACCTCAAACGAATTTTCGATCCCTATTTCACAACCAAGCCCAAAGGTAACGGCCTTGGGCTAGCCAGCACCTATTCAATCGTCAAAAATCATCAAGGTCTCATCACGGTAGAATCGGAAATCAATGTCGGATCAACCTTCACGATTTACTTGCCCGCGGTTGCTCGCGCGAGCGCGCCGGAAGAGAAGCAACGATTAAGTACGGGTCCGATTACCGGGCATGGGCGCATCCTTATTGTAGATGATGAAGAAGCGATTCGGGACCTGGTAGAATTCACCCTAACCCGTCTCGGCTATTCGGTTTCGACGGCCGAGACTGCCTTGGCCGGAGTGGAGTTATATCGGCAAAAGCTCCGAGCCGGCGAACGCTTTGATCTCGTGATCCTGGATTTGACCCTTCCCGGCGGAATGGGTGGCAAGGAAGCCTTGAAGCATCTGATCGAAATCGATCCCGGCGTGAACGCAATCGTTTCGAGTGGTTATGCCACCGATGCGACAATGAGTCGCTATCAGGACTTTGGTTTTCGCGGTGTCATCGCGAAACCTTACGAAGCAACAGAGCTGGGCCGGATTGTTCACGACGCGATCGAATCAAGCCACGGGAAAATCGCCTCGGATCAACGACTGTGCACGGCAGGTTAGTCGTTTACCAGCGGTTCCGCTTTCAATCGTGGAAGAAGTTGCTCTAGAATGGCTGCAACGGATTCGGCGACGCTCTGCCGGTCAGTGTGAACTACGATTTCGGGATCGGCCGGCGCCTCGTAAGGAGCATCGATCCCGGTAAACTCACGGATCTGGCCCGCTCTCGCCTTCTTGTACAGGTTTTTGGGGTCGCGTTCCTCGCAAACTTGGAGCGGAGCAGCGACGAAAACTTCGATAAACTCGGCATTGCCTTGGAGGGCAATCGTGCGCGCCCGCTGACGATCTAAACGATAAGGCGAAATGAACGCCGTGATAACGACGTTGCCCGCATCGGCCATCAATTTCGCCACCTCGCTAACCCGGCGAATATTTTCGATACGATCCTGCGGGGCGAATCCAAGGTTCGAGTTAAGACCGTGGCGAATGTTGTCGCCGTCGAGAACGTACGGATGCATCGCGCGCTGAAACAGTTCCCGTTCGAGCGCCTGCGCGATTGTTGATTTTCCCGCACCGGAAAGTCCGGTCAACCAAACCACGGCTCCGCGATGACCATGCTGGGTCGCCCGCGCCCGCGCGGAAATCTTCCCTTCGCTCCAGAAGATGTTCTTACTCTTCACCGTTGCGCGATCGGTGTAGACACCTCCGTGGACAACGCCGCCGGCTACGATCGTTCCCTCATCCACGAGCACGAAACGGCCAAGATTTGGGACACGATCATGGTTGTCCAACACCACCGGCGCGCGCGCATGAATGGTCACTCGACCAACCTCGTTTCTCGCCAATTCTACTGCCGTGCCACTGGTGCGTTCGAGGGTGGCCGAATTCATTATTTCCTCAATTGATGCGATCTGGCACTTGACCTCCTGCGTCGCCAGCCGCGCCGTGTAAAGATGTGACAGTCGTGCCGGCTGACGGGCGATCCAAAAAAGATCGGCGTGAAAGCGGTTGGTCTCGATCGGAGCATCTTTTTGATGCGAACCCACGTAACCGCGCTCCACGAAAATCTGTTCCCGTAAAGTAATGCCGATGGAGTCGCCCGCGATTGCCAAGTCACCCCCGTCTGCTTTCCAGCGCTCGATTGAGTTGACGATGGATGTTTTGTTTGCCGGCGAAAAAACAACTTCGTCGCCGACTTCTAACGTCCCGGTCTCGACGCGGCCGGCAATAATTCGGCGTGCGTCAAATTTATAGACATCCTGAACGCAAAAACGCAGAGGCAGCCTGGTTGGCGGCGCTGGCGGTTCGAATTGATCAAGTGATTGGACGAAGGTCGCTCCGGAATGCCACGCCATCTTCTCACTAAGGTTGAGGATGTTTTCTCCTAATCGTGCGCTGACTGGAACAAACAAACGTGGCTTGAGCCCAAGCGTTTTCAGGAATTTGCGATATTCCGCTTCAATCGTCCGGAAACGGTCTTGCGAAAAATCGACCAAGTCCATTTTGTTCACGACGACGCAAAACTGTTGAATGCCGAACAAGCTCAACAGGTAAGCGTGTCGTCGCGTTTGCTCGAGTACGCCCTCATTAGCGGCGATCACCAGCACGGCGGCGTCGGCACTGGCTGCACCTGTGATCATATTTTTCAAAAACTCCTTATGACCTGGAGCATCGATAATCACGTAGTCTCGGCGCTGGGTTCTGAACGGAATCTGGGTCGTGTCGATAGTGATGTTTTGTTCCTGCTCTTCAAGCAAGGCATCGAGTAGAAAGGCGAACTCGAACTCCATTCCTTCTGCGGCGCATGCCTGCTCCACCTGCGCGAGTTTTCCTTCCGGCAGCGAATTTGTGTCGTGCAGGAGGCGACCAATCAGCGTCGATTTTCCATGATCGACATGGCCGACGAAAACGATCTTCAAACGCTGATTGCCGACTGCGCTACCTGGAGGTTCGGCAACCAATTCCGTGTTCCGGCCTCCCGCACTCATAGAAAGCCTTTAGCCCGGAGTTTTTGCATCGCATTTCGTTCGTGGTGATCCTGGGCACGGCCGGCGCGTTCGCTGGTGCGCGTCGTCTCCAGCTCCGCGATGATATCATCGATGGTGGCGGCATTGCTTAAGATGGGTTTGGTGATCGGGCTGCATCCAAGCGAGCGATACCGCTTTCCATTACGAGCGAAATACATTTTCGGGATCGGGATGTCTTCGCGCTGGATATAACGCCAGATGTCAACCTCGGTCCAATCGAGTAAAGGTTGGACGCGGACGTGTTCACCTTTTTGGGATGTTGTTGCGAATTGTCCCCAGAATTCCGGCGGCTGATCCTTATAATCCCATTCAAATTGCGCATTCCGCGGCGAAAAATATCGCTCCTTCGCGCGCGTTGGATCCTCATCGCGGCGGATGCCGGTGATGAGCGCATCCCATTGGAACTCTGCTATCGCCCGCTGTAGAGCGACCGTTTTCAGCTCATGCGTGACCGTGACAGGATCGTGCGTTTCGTAGCCGATGCCGCGAGCGCGTGCTTCCTCGTTTATCTTTACGACTAAATTTAGCTTGTAATGAGCGGTCGCCCATTCCCGAAATTCAAGCATCTCCGGAAACTCGTAAGTGGTATCGATGTGCAAAACCGGAAACGGCACCTTTCCGAAGAATGCTTTTGATGCGAGCCAGATGAGGACGTTCGAGTCTTTACCCATCGACCAAGGCATGGCGATGTTTTTGAACGCGTGATACGCCTCGCGGAAAATAAAGACGCTTTGATTTTCGAGGTGATCAAGATGGCTCCGAAACGGTGTCATGAGGGATGCGCTCTATACAATTGAGGTGAAGCTATTGCAATGCCATCGGGCATCGGATTTGCCTTGCAGGGAAGAGCCGTGATTTTAGTGTTCACTGTGGTTCAATCCCGACCTGCCGCTTACGATTCGAAGATCGAAGGCAATATCATTTTCACCCGGCTCGAAGCCGCCATCAATTGGATGCGGAAGAATTCGTTGTGGCCGATGCCAATGGGCCTGGCTTGTTGCGCCATTGAGCTGATGGCGGCGGCGGCGGCGCGCTTCGATATCGCGCGTTTTGGTTCGGAAGTGATGCGATTTTCGCCACGTCAATGCGACGTGATGATTGTGGCTGGCACGGTCACTTACAAAATGGCGTTAGCCGTGAAAAGGATTTGGGAACAGATGCCGGAGCCGAAGTGGTGTATCGCGATGGGGGCATGCGCTTCAAGCGGCGGGATGTATCGCAGTTACGCTGTGCTCCAAGGCATCGATCAGTTGATCCCGGTGGACGTCTATATTTCCGGCTGCCCACCCCGTCCGGAAGCACTGCTCGAAGGTTTGATGCGTTTGCAGAGGAAAATCGAGGGCGAGCATTCTCTTGCCGCGCAAAAACCTGCTTTGAAGAGAGAGCTTGATGAAGTCCTCGGATGACCGGCGCTGAACTGCTCAATTCGCTGATTCGTCTATTTCGTGGGAAAATCCTCAGCCGGGTTGAATTTCGCGGCGAGACATCTTTCACCCTTGCTCCGCAAGACTTGCGAGAAATCGCGCAATTTTGCCGGGATGAATTGTCATTCGATTATTTGCTCGACATTTCCAGCGTCGATTTTTTCGGGGACGAGCCGCGCTTCGAAGTAGTGTACGAGCTTTACTCGCTCAAGCTTGGCGTGCACTTGCGCTTAAAGATCGCAGTCAGCGAAGAGGTATGTGCAGTGGACACGGTGTCCGATATCTGGCCAACAGCCAATTGGCACGAGCGTGAAATCTACGACATGATGGGAATCAAATTTACCAATCATCCTGATCTCCGCCGCATCCTGATGTGGGATGGTTATCCCTTCTTCCCCTTGCGCAAAGACTTTCCGTTGGAAGGAAAACCGAGCGAAATGCCTGATGTTGCATTTTCCCAGGCGGCGCCGATGGAAGGTGGACCCTTCGTAACCCTGCCCTCAACCGCGACAACAAAAGATCGCGAGCCACGGGCACGTCGTCCCGATTTGAACGAATAAGCCGAGGAATCTGATAGGCCGCGAGAGAGCGACGTTATGCAGCTGAAACGGGCGGCGCGCTCGCAGGTCTCCGGGTTGTCGCCATCACGTCCGGCCGAACTTGCTCGCCGCGGGGTACGTTCGGTTTCGACTCCTGCTTCGGGTAGGCGATGCGACTGTGTAGCATCGTCATCAAGGTAAATCGAAACCGGTCCGCGACGATACGAATGTTGTTCAGTGTCAGATCGCATTCATCCAATTGATGATCGGCGATGCGTTGATCGACGATATCATTGACCAGTTGCTCGATTTTTGCCGGCGTCGGTTTTTCCAAACTGCGCGAAGCGCTTTCAACCGCGTCGGCCAGGCTGACGATCGCGCTTTCTTTCGTCTGCGGTTTCGGCCCGCTGTAACGAAAACTTTCCTCGCGCACTTCCGGAACATCATGCTCGCGCAGGTTCATGATTTTGCCTCCGGCACGGGCATCCTCATGCTGTTGGAGCGCACGTTTGTAGAAATAGTAAACCAGAGAAGTCCCGTGGTGCTCCTGGATGATGTCGATGATGCGCTGATTTAATTTGTATTTGAGCGCCAGATCCACCCCTTCCTTCACGTGCGCGATAATGATCAGGGCGCTCATTGTCGGCGCCAGGTCTTCGTGCGGGTTGCGCTCGAAGTTCATGTTCTCAGTGAAGTATTCCGGCTTCACCAGTTTGCCGACATCGTGAAAATAGGCACAGACGCGACACAGGGTGGCGTTGCCGCCGATTCCTTCGGCGGCGGCCTCCGCTAAATTCGCCACGACCAGGCTGTGGTGATAGGTGCCGGGCGCTTCGATGGTCATGCGACGCAGCAACGGGTGATTCAAATCGGACGCTTCCAGCCATGAGATATCGGTTGTGATTTGGAAGGCGTGCTCGAACATCGGCAGGATGCCGCCAACAATAGTGGCCGTCACGATCCCGTTGCCAATGGCGAGGGCGCTTTGCAGTCCGATCATTGGCCAATTGTTTGCGCTCGGGGACAGTAAATTGATCGGACCGATGTATCCGAACGTAAGCGACAAAATCCAAATGGCGATACCGACACCAAGCCCGGCCCGAACTAATTTGCTTCGCCGACGAACTTGGAGCGTCAGGTAGACGGCAGTGAAGCCGCTCATCATTCCGGTAACCAGAATCGGCGCGTCGATTCTGCCAAAAAGCACGCTGCTCCAAAGGCTGACGAAAACCGCCACATAGAGGCCATGATTGCGTCCGAGTAAGACGCTCAGGACAAGAGGCGAAAGGGCGTAAGGCGTAATCAGCTCCGCCATTTCCGGTTTGAGGCCAAGAACGCCATTATTGCAAAAGACGTAGATCGCCTTTGTCAACGCCAGCTGCACGAGCATGATGCCAAAGACAAGAAGAATGCGCGAACCTTGCGAAAATGTCCGCGGCTGATTGATCCACAACATCATCAGCGCGATGAGGAAAAACAGCAGCGCAATGACGAAGTTTTTCGTCGGCTCCGCTTGATTGCCGCTAAAGATGAGGAGGCCGAGTCCGATGACAAAACCGGCAAACAATACCAGCTTCATCGTGAGGGAATATTCAATTGCGCGCGAAAGCGCGTTGCGCGCGCGGCGGCGTCGCGTTTTGCCGGAAGCGAGGCCGCGCCGAACCAGTTCGCTACGTTTTAGAAAATCGAACATCATTTTCGGCCCGAGGGGGTCCGATGCTGCTGATAGGCATTAATTATCGCACGAACTAGCGGGTGGCGCACCACGTCGCGTTCGGTGAAGTAACTGACCGCAATTCCAGCCACATTCTTTAAGGCCTGGAGCGCCTCGACTAAGCCGGAGCGTTTGTTTGCCGGCAGATCGATTTGAGTGACGTCGCCAGTCACCACGCACTTGGAATTCAACCCAATCCGGGTAAGCAACATGAACATCTGTTCCGTGGTCGCATTTTGCGCTTCGTCCAAAATGACGAATGCGTTGTTCAAGGTGCGCCCTCGCATGTAAGCCAGCGGCGCGATTTCAATTACTTCGCGGGCAAGCGCCCGTTCCATCTCCTCGGCATCCATCATATCATGCAGCGCGTCATAAAGCGGTCGCAAGTAAGGCGTGATTTTTTCCTGCAGATCACCGGGAAGAAACCCGAGCGCCTCGCCCGCTTCGACCGCGGGACGGGCCAGAATAATGCGCGAGGCCTCCTCGCTCTTTAGCGCCGCGACCGCCATTGCGACGGCCAAGTAAGTCTTGCCCGTTCCGGCCGGCCCGATACCGAAGACAATGTCGTGTTTCTCAATTGTCTCGACATAATTCTTCTGCCCAAGGGTTCGGGCAATGATCGGCGCTTTACGCGGAGAAGTTACTATCCTGGCCGAAATGGCATCGCTTAAATCGTCTGGGCGTTCTTCATTCACGGAATTGAGTGCGTAATTAAATTCATGTTTTTGGATGTTAACGCCGCGCTGTCTGGCCTGCTCGAGCTGATCGAAGACGCGTTGAGCGCGATCCAGCTTCGCCGGTTCACCTTCCAGTTTGACCCAACCTTCACGGGTGGTGACCTTCACTCCGAGCGAATCTTCCAGGTTCTTCAGTAACTTTAGATCATTTGCGTAGAGAGACTGTAATGCTCGCGCGCTCTCAAATTCCAAGGTTCGCGTTTCGGTCATCGCGCAACCAATGAGCCGATCACAAACACACAGCCCCGACGGGAATCACGCTCTTTCGCATTAACGGAACCCGTAAACGAGCGCCCAATGGGTCCGTTCTTCGGGTGACTCCTCGACTGCGACAATGATGAAATAACTGCCGGTCGCGTTTGGAATTATGTGCGCGGCTGCGAAATGACCTTTCTGCCAGCTGTCCGGCTGCTCCACCAACTTTCCTTCCGAGTCGTAAATGTGGACAGAAATTTTTGCACGCTCGACTTCCGTTCCCATCCAAAACCAATATTCATTACCTTTAAAAAGCTGCTGCCGTACCGCTTTCTTCTCCCCCGCCCCCAGATCGCCGCCCCAGTAATCTTCCCGCACCTGAAACCCTTCCTTCACGTAGGGTTCAGCCGCTTGCAGGGCGAACGATTGGGCGTCGTCAACTGAGGCAACGCTGGTCGCCCGCAACAGGCCGATCGCCACAACAGTGGCGACCGCGATTCTGCGCACCGTGTTCATTACTGGCGGGTCACGATTTC
>QHNU01000090.1 GCA_003218525.1 Verrucomicrobiota bacterium | reverse complement strand
GTTCATCGCCTGCTGCACGCTATTTTGGGTGCGATCGAGCTCCTGCCGCACGTTCTCCCATTGTCGTTTGTCCGCTGCCTCCGTGATCGCTTTTGCATGCGGAGTAATGGAATTGCCCACGCCAATTCCCTTCGCCAGCGCCAGCACACGCTGCCCAATGTCTTTTACGGCAGGCGCATCCTCCGCTTGAACTGCGATAAAACCATCGGCAATTACCGTCCCGAGCAAGAGGGCGATACGCGGTCGCTCGGTAAAATTTGCCCCCTTTTCCGTACGGACGAATTCTTTCCAGTTGACCGGCCCGAGTTTATTCAAGGCGCCAAACACCTCATTGGGGAGTGGCACCACCACGTCCTCCACTTTTTTAGAGAACTGTTTTATATCGATATGCTGGGGAGCCTGCGCCGCCTGGACGTTGAACGCCACAGCCACGAGTGCATAGCCCGCCCACTTCTTGAGATTAAAAGGTGAAATCATCGGCAGTTTCGACTGTTGATTTCGAACGCGTATTCAGGATTAATGCAAACTCTAAATAGAACTTATTCGCGCTCAAATCTTACGCTTTGACTCTCCTGAATCGCATCAACTCCCTCAGGCGGCGGCATCCGCCTGACTTGACATGACTTCCGAACGGTTGCTGGAAATTCTTGATCGCGCCTCGACGCAACGTGTCGTTGTCATCGGCGATCTCATGCTGGACGAGTTCGTCTGGGGAAAGGTTGGCCGCATTTCGCCGGAAGCGCCAGTGCCGGTGGTGGAGGTGTCGGGCGAGTCATTTTATCCGGGCGGTGCTGCCAACGTGGCGCGCAATTTACGCGAATTCACCAATCGCGTTGGGGTTGTCGGAATGATCGGTCGAGACCACAGTGGCGAAACGCTGCGCCAGTTGCTAACGGAGCAAAAGATCGACACCGCACGATGCCCAATCTCCGACGATTGCCCAACCATTGTGAAGACGCGGATCATTGCGCGTCAGCAACAGGTCGTACGGGTCGACCGGGAGAAAATTATTACGCCGACGGCGGAGCAGATCGCGTCGGTGGTGGAATCGATAAAAGCGACCCTCTCGGAAATCGACGCGATTATTTTCGAAGACTATGGCAAGGGATTCCTCGCCCCGGAACTGGTGTCGCGGATCGTGCAGCTGGCACGCGATCAAAAGAAAATTGTCGCGGCTGATCCGAACCCGCGACACAACATCGCCTGGCACGGTCTCTCGGTGGTCAAACCGAACCGCAGCGAAGCTTTCTACGCTGCGGGGATTCCCTGGACGGAGCCGACTGATTCTGTTGCCGATGACGAACCCTTACAAAAAGTCGGCGCAGCGTTGATGGAAAGATGGGACACACAACTGTTGCTAATCACGCTCGGCGAACAAGGGATGATGCTTTTCCAGCGCGGCCAGACGCCGCATCACGTGCCGACGAAAGCGCGCCAGGTTTTCGATGTCTCCGGCGCAGGGGATACCGCCATCGCGCTCTTTACGCTGGCGCTCACGGCCAGTGCGACACCGTTCGAAGCTGCCGATATCGCCAATCACGGAAGCGCCGTCGTTGTCGGAAAACTTGGGACCGCAACCGTCAGTCGCGAAGAGTTGCTCCAGAATTTCGAGAATGGCTGACGGAAAGACGCCGGCTGTGTTCTTCGATCGCGATGGTACGATTATGCAGGACGCCGATTACTGCAGTGATCCGAGGGACGTGCATGTCTTTCCATTCGTGCCGGATTCGCTCCGAAAACTGAAGGGGCGTGGCTACAAGCTGATCATGGTCACCAACCAGAGCGGGATCGGGCGCGGTTACTTCACGCGCGAGCAATACGAAGCTGTGCACGCTGAAGTATTGCGGCAAATCGGCGAGCGTTTGATTGACGCGACCTATGTTTGTCCTGATCCGCCGGGTGTTGAATCTCAATGTCGAAAACCGGCGCCCGGGATGGTGTTGCAAGGAGCGAGAGAGCACAACGTCGATCTCAGTCGCTCGATCTTAGTGGGCGACAAGGAGATTGATGTGCAGTGCGCTCACAACGCCGGGATCAAAGCGATTCATGTGCGAACCGGCTTCGAGACAAACACGGGCGACAGCGCGGGCGATTGGGTAGCCGAAGATCTTGCGGAAGCGACCGAAATCATTCTGACGAAGTTCACGAGATGAATGTCGTCATTATCCCGGCGCGGTGGGGTTCGACGCGATTTCCGGGAAAACCGCTGCATGTCATCGCGGGTAAACCTCTCTTGCAACGTGTTTGGGAACGCTGCTGTCGAGCGAACAAAATCGATAGTACGATCATCGCTACGGATGACATGCGAATCGCGGAAGCGGCCTTCGATTGGGGGGCGGAAGTCGCGCTGACCTCGTCCAAGCATCAAAGCGGGACCGATCGCATTGCGGAGGTCGTAAGTCGCGCTCGAGAATTCTCCCTCATTGTCAACGTGCAGGGAGATGAGCCCCTTATCGACCCACGTCTGTTAGATCGGCTTGTTTCAACTCTCCAACAAAATCGTCACATGGAAATGATCACCGCCGCGCATCCATTTCAAAATGCGGCCGAGGCAGAGTCAGCGCACCAGGTGAAAGTCGTAACTGATCTCTCTGGCGAAGCGCTCTACTTTTCGCGTTCGCTCATTCCCTATCCCCGCGATCGAAAATGGCTCCGGCGCGCCCTTCGTCATCAAGGCGTCTACGGTTTTAGGCGCCAGACTCTGCTGCGTCTGGTTAGGCGAAAACCAACACCATTAGAGCAGGCAGAGTCGCTCGAACAATTGCGCGCGTTGGAGAATGGTGTAAGGGTACATGTGCTCGTCACGAAGCAAGGTTCACCGGGTGTTGATACGCCGGAGGATGCCGCGGCGCTGGAGCAGATTATCGCTCGCGCTGAGAGTAGGGGTCTCCCTCAATGAAATACATTTTCGTTACCGGCGGCGTTGTCAGTTCACTCGGAAAAGGTTTGGCGGCGGCTGCTCTTGGGACACTGCTCGAGTTACGCGGGCTCCGCGTTGTTTTCCAAAAATTTGATCCGTATCTCAACGTGGATCCGGGAACGATGAGCCCGTTTCAGCATGGCGAAGTTTATGTTTTGAACGATGGCGCCGAAACCGACCTCGACCTTGGACATTACGAACGTTTCACCAACTGCGTTCTTTCGCGTCACAACAATCTGACCAGTGGCCAGGTCTACGAGTCGGTCATCAACAAAGAACGCCGGGGCGATTATCTCGGAAAAACGGTGCAGGTCATTCCGCACGTCACGGACGAAATTAAAAATCGCATCCGTGAAATTTCAGACGAATCTAAATATGACGTCGTTATCACGGAAGTCGGTGGCACGACGGGCGACATCGAAGGGCTGCCCTTTCTGGAGGCCATTCGGCAATTCATTCTTGAAGTGGGGACCCACAACGTGGTCAACATTCACGTCACGCTTGTGCCCTACATTAAAGCGGCACGTGAACTAAAGACGAAGCCTACGCAACAGAGCATAGCCAGGCTTCGCGAGATCGGTTTGCAACCGCAGGTCTTGATTTGCCGGAGCGAACAGCCGCTCGATTACGAGCTGCGGCAAAAACTTTCAATGTTCTGTAACGTCTCGCCGCGTGCCGTCATTGAGGCAGCCGACGTCAGGCACACGGTGTATGAAGTTCCTCTGATGTTGCACGATGAAGGCCTTGACGGACTCATTTGCGAACAGCTCGGCCTAAAAACGCCCGAGCCAGAACTGACGAACTGGCGCAAATTCGTCGAGCAAGTGGTGAATCCAAGAAAGCGGATCCGGATTGCGGTGGTGGGCAAGTACATCGATTTGCAAGATGCCTACAAAAGCATTTACGAATCGCTTACGCATGCCGCCGCCAGTGAGGATTGCGGGATCGACCTGAAGTTAATCGATGCCGAATCGTTGGGAGAAGGAATCGACGGCGACTTGAGGGACGTCGCAGGTGTATTGATCCCGGGCGGCTTTGGCGATCGAGGCGTCGAAGGCAAAATCAAAGCGGCGAGATTCGCGCGCGAGCACAAGGTTCCCTATCTTGGACTTTGCCTCGGGATGCAAGTCGCCACCATTGAGTTTGCCCGAAACGTTTGCGGATTGGAAAAGGCGAACAGCACCGAGTTTGATAAGGACGCGAGAGATCCGGTCATCTCCCTGTTGGAAGAACAGCGCGAAGTGCAAAATAAAGGCGCCAGCATGCGACTCGGGACGTGGCCAACCAAAATCGAGAAAGGTTCACTCGCCGAAAAGATCTACGGCAGTGAGGAAGTACTCGAGCGGCACCGGCACCGTTATGAGTTCAATATGAAATATCGCGATCGAATGCGCGAGAAAGGGTTCGAGATTTCCGGGACCTCTCCGGACGGATCACTGGCTGAACTGATCGAGTTACGCGATCATCCCTACTTTCTCGCCTGCCAATATCACCCGGAATTTCAGAGCAAACCCAACAAGCCGCATCCACTCTTCAAAGGGTTCGTTAAGGCAGCGCTGGCGCACAAAGATTAAGCGAGCTGCATTTACGAACCGGCGAGGTGTCGCTTATCCGGCGGCACGCCGCAGCCGCTCGTTGATTGCGACGCCGATCCCCTCCTCCGGAACGAGCTCCGCGACAATCAAGTCGGGATTCTGTCGATCGAGCTCACGCAATCTTTGAAAAAGATTTGCGGCGGCCTCGCGCAAATCTCCACGTTCGCTCAGCCGGGCTGTCGTCCAGTAGCGATCCGATGCGGTTGAGCCACGAAAAGAAAGCGCTCCAACGCGTTTGCCACTCAGGGCCGAAAAACTTTCCAATGCATCGACGAGAACCAATTTCGCCCGCGGGGCGTAATGCGATGGCAATTGGCCCGGCGCAAGAATGGCGGTTGACTTGCGCTTAATGATGGGCGCGAAGTCGGCCAATCTCTCCGCCGTGATCGGACCGCGTCGCAGAATTTCAATCGAACCGTTAACGATTCGCACGATGGTAGATTCGATGCCGTGCTGCGTCGGGCCGCCATCGAGGATAAGCGGAATGCGTCCGCCCAGTTCATCCAGAACGTGCGACGCCCGCGTTGGACTGATCTGGCCGAAACGGTTCGCACTCGGCGCCGCGATCGGGCGCCCCAAGTTGCCCACAATCTTTGCGAAGATTGGATTTGCGCTCATCCGGACAGCCACAGTCTCAAGCCCTCCTGTTACGATGTCTGGAATAGCTTCGCGCTTTCGCAGCACGATTGTGAGCGGCCCCGGCCAAAATGCCTGGGTTAATTGTGGAACAATATTTGTTTCGGGTTCGCTCACTTGATCCAAAGCTTTTTGTTCCGGTAAGTGGATAATGAGGGGATCAAAACGTGGACGTTCCTTCGCTTCGAAAATCCTCGCAACAGCCTCAGGATTGAGGGCGTCTGCTGCCAATCCGTAGACCGTTTCGGTCGGCAGCGCGACTACCTGACCTGCATCAAGGAGCTCAACGGCACGCGAAACACTCGATTCCAGCTCGGCCGCTACAATTTCTGTTTGCAAAGGCTTTCGCGCGCTCGGCGCACCAGTCTTGCCGCTTCCTCTGCCGACGATGCCAGCGCGGTCAAATGTCCCATTTTTCGGCGCGGTCGTGCTTCATGTTTTCCGTAGAGATGCAGATGAACATTTGGAAATGCGAGCGCGGCCAGCCAATCTGGCTCGCCAAATTGCCAGATATCACCGAGCAAGTTTGCCATCGCTGATGGTCGCAGAAGCTCGGTCGAGCCCAAAGCGAGCCCGCAAACAGCGCGAACCTGCTGTTCGAACTGGCTGGTGAAGCAGCCTTCGAGTGACCAATGACCGGAATTGTGCGGCCGCGGTGCGATTTCGTTCACTAAGAGTTTACCGCCCATTTCTTGAAACATCTCAACTGCAAGCAATCCGATCAGGTCGAGTTTTTCGGCAATGGCGGAGGCGATGCCGATTGCTTCTTTGGCGACTGATTCAGGAATGGCTGCCGGCACGATCGTGACGTCAAGAATATGATTGCGATGCACATTTTCGCCGATCGGGAATGACTCCATCTTCCCACTCGGATCGCGCGCGACAATAACCGAAATCTCCTTCTCGAAATCGATGGCGCGCTCGAGAATCAATTCATCGCTCACCCGCGTTTCCCAGACATCTTTGAGATCGCGCGAAGAGATCGATTGCTGACCTTTGCCGTCGTATCCGAATGCGATCGTTTTTAGAATCGCATTACGACCCAGTTGCTCGACTGCCGAAACGAGCTCGGCCGAACTGCGGATAGGACGAAATGGCGGAACAGGGAAACCGTTCTCAGAGAAGAAATTCTTTTCCCGTAATCGGTTCTGCGCTGTCTCAATGATGGCGCCCGCCGGTCGCACTTCAATTTGGCGCGCACACCAGTCAATTGTTTCGGGGGGGATATTTTCAAATTCGAACGTGAGCAAATCGAGATCGCGCAGGAAGTGTTGCACTGCATCTTCGTCCCGGTAATCGGCCTCCGTCGTGGCGTCGGCGAACTGCGAAGCCGGACTATCGTGATCAGGCGTGAAAACATGGACGCAATATCCCATCCGCCGGGCGGCGATGGCGAACATCCGGCCGAGCTGGCCACCTCCCATGACGCCGATGGTCGACCCAGGCGGATACTGCCGATTCATGGCAGTTTTTGCGCAAGCACAGTCTCGGTTTGCTTTTTGCGGAATGCTTCGATCTTTTTTCGAACGGTTGCATTTCCCAAGCCGATGATGCTTGCTGCCAGCAGACCGGCGTTCTTCGCACCCGCTTCTCCGATCGCCAGTGTGCCAACGGCAATGCCAGCGGGCATTTGTACAATGGAAAGGAGCGAATCAATTCCATCGACGGATTTTGTTTTGATTGGCACGCCTAGCACTGGCAGCCATGTATGGGCTGCAATCATACCGGGCAAATGCGCTGCCCCTCCCGCGCCAGCGATGATCACGCGCATACCACGATCTGCGGCCGACCGGCCAAATTCCCGCAGCAGATCAGGCGTACGATGGGCGGAAACAATCCGGTGTTCACAAGCGACTCCGAACATTTGCAGCATGTCGACAGCATGCTTCATCGTCTCCCAATCCGACGCGCTGCCCATAATGACGGCGACCTCGGGCTTTTTGCGCGGCATAGGCGAATCTTAACGAAGTTCGCACCGCCGCAACGCACGATTTCGCCGCGAATTAAAATTCGCTTATCGTGGCAGAGGCAGTTCGGTCTGTTGCCCTTATCGGATTCATGGGCGCGGGGAAATCTGCCATCGGGCGCGAGTTAGCAGCGCGTTTGAAACTGCAACGATTTGACACCGACGAGATGATCCGGGGGCAGTTTGGTAGTTCGATTCCTGAGATCTTTGCCCGGCATGGGGAGCAGGCTTTTCGCGATGCGGAGACGGAAGTGCTACGAAATCTTCGTCATGTTACGGCCAATATCATTGTGACAGGCGGAGGAATCGTGTTGCGCGATGAAAACGTCAAACTCCTGCGCGCACTCGGAATCATAATCTGGCTCGACGCCGACGAGGAAATTCTGTGGCAGCGGGCATCGCGCCAAAACAATCGCCCGTTATTGCAAACCGCCAATCCACGTCAGAGATTCTCCTTGTTGTTGCAAGAACGCCTGCCCCTCTATCAAGCAACAGCGGACCATCGCGTCGATACCTCCAGTGCGTGTATTGCGGATGTTGTCGATACAATTACGAAATTGTTGTGAACCCGCACAGCTCGTCCAGTTCTCTTCGTGAACAAGTTGTCGCCATCTCGCGCGAGCTCGGGTTTGATATCTGCCGCTTCGCCACTGCGGACCGCCCGAAACATACGGGCGCGTTTCGCGACTGGCTCGATCACGGAGCAGGCGGCGAGATGACCTATCTCTCACGCAATGCTGAGAAGCGTTGTGATCCGCACCAAGTCTTGCCCAGGGCCAAGAGCGTCATCGTCCTGGCTCTTAATTATTTTCAGGGCGATCGAGTTGAGGAGAATCGCGGCCGAATCGCCCGATATGCCTGGGGCGAGGATTACCACCAAGTGATCGAGAAGAAACTGGGTGCTGTAGACCGGTTCTTGCGCACATCTGGCGGTGTTCAGAAATGTTATGTCGATACCGGTCCAATCCTTGAGCGCGATCACGCCGCATCTGCCGGTGTAGGGTGGCATGGCAAAAGCACGATGTTGCTCAATCGCGAGCTCGGGACGTGGTTTTTCCTGGCAGAGATTTTGACAACGCTCGAATTCGCACCCGATCGCTCACAACCGGATCGCTGCGGTACCTGCACTCAATGCATCCAAGCTTGTCCGACCGGCGCGATTACAGCGCCGCACCGTGTAGACGCGCGCCGCTGCATTTCCTACCTCACAATCGAGCTGAAAGGCTCGATCCCGGTCGAGTTGCGGACCCTTATCGGCGACCGCATTTATGGCTGTGATGCTTGTCTCGACGCTTGTCCATGGAATCGGTTTGCCCGCGTTTCACGGGAGACGGCCTTTCAAATGCCAGCCGACATCGCGTCGCTGCGTTTGCGCGATTACCTCGGCCTTGATGAAGAAAAGTTTCGGGCGCTGTTTCGCAAATCACCGATAAAACGAACAAAACGCCGCGGATTGATCCGTAACGTCTGCGTTGCTCTCGGGAACGTCGGCGGCGCTGATGATTTACCGGCTCTTGAAAAAGCGTCGACTGATGACGAACCGTTGATTGCTGAGCACGCGCGCTGGGCCATCGAGCAAATTCGCCGACGCGTTTCCGGCTCAGTTTCCTGAATCCAACGTCGCCTTGGCCGTCGTCAGAACGGGGTGAAAGGTGAACGACTTTTGCTTTGCAAAGGTCTAATGAGGGGCTATTCCTGCCCGGTAAAAATGCCATGCCACAAAGTGTTACTTCCAGGCGCCCGGACGTAGTCGCGCCCAGCTCAGCTACCGCTTCCGCGCGGGCCATTGTCGCTCCGGGGAAGCGAAAATCTCGCCGCCGCCGCTACGTCCTTATCGGGATCGGAGCGTTGCTTTTGGTTTGGATCATCGGTGCAATAATCTGGAGCAAACGGGAGAAGCCTATCCCGGTTACGACGGAAAAAGCAGCTAAGCGCACTATTGTGCAATTGGTCTCCGCGACCGGAAAGGCGCAGCCGGAAACAGAGGTGAAAATCTCACCCGAAGTTGCGGGGGAAATTATCGAGCTGCCCGTAGTTGACGGAGCGCATATGAACAGAGGAGACCTGCTGGTTCGGATTAAGCCTGACTCATACAAAGCGTTGTTGGAGCAACAAGAAGCGGCCATTAGCTCAGCCAAGGCCACCAACCTTCAGCTAAAGGCGACGATGATGAAGACCGAGTTAGACCTGAAAAGGTCTGAAGATCTCTACAACAAAAAGATGATCTCAGTGCAGGAATACAACGCGGCCCAGGCTGCGCACGATGTGGCGATAAATACTTATGAAAGCTCGTTGCACGAAATCGAGCGAGCGCAGGCCGCTTCGAGCCAGGCGCGTGACGCATTATCGAAGACGGCAATCTTCTCGCCGATCGATGGAATAGTGACCGTACTAAACAGCAAACTTGGTGAACGCCTGGTCGCGACCAATCAATTCGCCGGCACGGAAGTCATGCGGGTGGCGGATTTGACCAGAATGCAGGCGGTTGTGGATGTAAACGAGAATGACGTTGTGAATGTGAAAGTTGGTGATAAGGCGCGGGTGAAGATCGACGCCTATGGCGACCGGCGTTTTAATGGCAACGTCCAGCAAATCGCGAATACTGGCAAAACGACGGGGACCGGTAGAGGTGAAGATTCTGATTGCCAATCCGGAGGTGCCGTTGCGTCCAAGCATGAGTTGCACCGCAGATATCGAAACGAACGTGGCGAAGGACGTTATCACTGTGCCGCTCCAAAGCGTTACCATTCGCGCTGGCGACAGCAACTTGAGTCCGGAGGAGATCGAACGGCGTAAACAGATTCAGGAGCTGCGAGACAAGGGCGATAATGCTGCTGACGTCGTCAACACGCAGCAGGAAAAGAAGTCCCAGCGTGAGGAGCGCGAGAAGATCGCCAAGGTTGTTTTCAAGAAAAATGGAAGCAAAGCCCAGCAAATAAAGGTGACCACTGGGATCGCTGATGACACTTATATTGAAATCAAAAGTGGTATCGCTCCCGGCGACGAAGTGATTTCCGGCAGTTACAGCGCGATTAGTCGCAAATTAAAGGACAACGTTAAGGTCACGATCGAGAAACCGCCGGGAAAAAACTGAGGTGAAACGGCCGAGGCCGTAGCAAGCGATGGAGACGTTGGACGAATCCCTCAACATTCGGCCGCATGGTCGGAGTGTCATCGAAATCCAGGATATCACTAAGCGCTACGTGATGGGTGAGGAAATCGTTCATGCTTTGCGTGGGGTGTCGCTGCGGATCCATCGCAACGAATACATCGCGATCATGGGTCCGAGTGGCAGCGGCAAATCAACGCTCATGAACATGTTGGGTTGTCTCGATACACCCACATCCGGCCGCTACGAATTCAATGGCAAGAATGTGGCCGAAATGGACGACAACGAATTAGCGGAGATTCGCAATCGTGAGATTGGGTTCGTCTTTCAAACGTTCAACCTGCTCCCTCGCTCGACCAGTTTGCGGAATGTGGAGCTTCCGCTGATTTATGCCGGTATAAATCCGGAAAAGCGCGAGGAGATGGCCGCCCATGCCCTGCAGGAAGTCGGGCTCGCCGATCGAATGAACCATAAACCGAATGAGCTATCGGGTGGGCAGCGGCAACGAGTGGCGATTGCGCGCGCCTTGGTGAACAACCCCTCGATCATCCTGGCTGACGAGCCAACGGGCAACCTGGATTCGAAAACTGGCGGAGAAATTATGGCGGTGATGGAGACGCTTTATCAGCGAGGCCATACCATCATCCTGGTCACACACGAAGCGGATATCGCGCGCCATGCCCGACGAACAGTCCATCTACGCGACGGTTTGATCGAGAGTGACGATTATCTTCCCCTGATGGAATCAGAATTCGCAATCAGCTCATCATGAGGCGCTTCGTTTACGAAATAAGCGAAAGCTGGAAAATCGCAGCTGCCCAAATGCGCTCCAACATGATGCGCTCCACTTTGACCGCCCTCGGCGTGATTATCGGGATTGTCGCTGTGACTTTGATGGGCACGGCCATCAGCGGAATCTCGATCGGCTTCGACAAAAGTATGGCCATTTTCGGTGATGATGTGCTTTACGTCGGGCAGTGGCCGTGGAAGCAGGTGGATGATTGGTGGAATTATCGAGACCGCAAAAAAATCAAGACTGAGTACGCGGAGCCGATCAATCGAATGATCGTAGCAACTCCGAAGTCCAATCTTACGGTCGCCGTTCCTACTTCCAGTGTTTACCGGAGCGTCAAATATGGAAACGGCGAGGTCAACAACGTTCTCGTGCGAGGAACCGTGTCAGATTACGTCATCACCTCGACGTTCGATTTTAAGGAAGGCCGTTTTTTTAACGAATTGGAATCGCGCGGCGGTGCCAACGTCTGCGTTGTCGGCTACGACGTGGCTAATGCCCTCTTCCCCTCCGCCAGTCCTCTGGACAAGTCGGTCTTGATCAATGGACAGCCATTCAAAGTGATCGGCGTTATCTCCCGACAAGGGACATTTCTCGGTCTTTTCAGCCTGGATTCGATCGTGGTGATGCCTCTGCCGGCGTTTCAGAAATATTTCACGGCCAAGAGCGAGGCCGACATCCTGGTAAAAGTGAAGGACAAAACCAAACTAGCCGAAGCGAAAGATGAGCTGGTCGGAATAATGCGACGCGTGCGTGGCCTGTCACCGGAAAAAAAGGAGGACTTTAGCATCAACGAACAACAGGCCTTAAAAAGCACGCTTGACCCCATCAAAAACTCGATCGCTATCGCCGGGCTTTTCATCACCGGCCTTTCGCTTTTTGTGGGCGCGATCGGGATTATGAACATCACTTTCGTGAGCGTGAAGGAGCGAACGAAGGAAATCGGAACGCGCAAGGCGCTTGGGGCACGACGGCGGACAATCCTTCTTCAGTTTCTTATCGAATCGACGGCGCTTTGCCTTCTCGGCGGGTTCATCGGACTAACGCTTGCTTTTCTGATGTGTTTCTTGATTGGCGTAGGGTTTCCATCCTTTCCGGTTCATTTCTCGACCGATTTGGTCCTGGTCAGCATGATCGTGTCGGTATTGACCGGCCTGATCGCAGGCTTCGCGCCGGCATGGACGGCGTCGCGTCTAGATCCGGTAGCGGCGCTTCGCTATGAGTAAGCCATTGGGGAAATGCTTTTTCATCGCACCGTCGCCTTGCCACTTCGTTAGGCCGGCACACGCCAGATTAAGATGCTTTTCCGTGAAATTATCTTGATGGCTTGGTCTTCGCTGGGCGCAAATAAATTGCGTTCGGCGCTGACAATGTTGGGCATTACCATTGGCGTCTTTTCGGTCATTTCAGTGATGACGGCCATCGGCGCCCTCCAAAATTCGATCGAGAGCGGAATCAGCTTCCTTGGATCGAATATTTTTCAATTTGCGAAGTATCCGGTGAACGTTGATGCGGGTGGCGAGACGAAGAAAAAATTTCAGAACCGGCGTAATATCACCTATCGGCAGGCACTGCGTTACTATGAGTTGATGCAAGGCAATGCGCCGGAAATTTGCCTCAAGACCTTTGGTCGCGATCTAAAAGCCCAGGCCGTTTACAATGGGGTGAAGACGACACCAAGTCTCACCGTCGTCGGCACGAATGGAAGTTTTCTCACGGCCAATGCTTACACGCTTGGTTATGGACGCAACTTGAACGACGAGGACGTTGAACTCGCCCGCAGCGTCTTGGTGGTTGGGAAAATGATCGAGAGACGGTTGTTTCCGCATGAAACGCCCATTGGCAAAGTCATCAGGATGAGCGGACATACCTTTACCATCGTTGGCGTCCTGGCAGAGAAAGGCACCTCCTTCGGACAAAGTCAGGATGACATCTGCATCATGCCTATCACGAGATTTTTCGAGGATTACGGCGAAGCCAATCGCACGGTGAACATCGCGACGCAGCCATTCTCAACTGAGCTCTACAATCGGACATTGGACAAAGGCATTGGTGCGATGCGAATTGCGCGTGGCCTCCGCGCCAATCAGGAAAACGATTTCGAAATTTACACCAATGATTCGCTGAAAAGCGCATTTATTTCGGTGGCGGGCGTGGTGCGAATCGGCGCGTTCGTCATCAGCCTTATCGCGTTGCTCGCCGCCGGCATCGGCATCATGAACATCATGCTGGTCAGTGTGACGGAACGGACAAAAGAGATCGGCGTCCGCAAATCCATTGGGGCGCGCAGTCGCGATATTCTCCAGCAGTTCCTGACCGAG
Source organism: Verrucomicrobiota bacterium (assembly GCA_003218525.1). GTDB lineage: Bacteria > Verrucomicrobiota > Verrucomicrobiia > Chthoniobacterales > UBA10450 > AV69. Next base: position 8,441 of record QHNU01000090.1, on the reverse strand, counting down.
GCAGTATTCATTTCCGAAGCGGGTGGGATTCTTGGAATCATTTTAGGAGTGATTGGTGGGGATTTGCTCGCGCTTTGGCTAAAGGTTGATTTAATTTTTCCTTATGGATGGGCTATCGCAGGTTTGGTTGTTTGCTCTGCGATCGGCATTGGTTTCGGTTTTTACCCCGCATATCGCGCAGCCGCGCTCGATCCAATCGAGGCGTTGCGTTACGAATAGAGGCAAGCCGGGAGTGGCGGGCGACGGAATGCCCGGTCGCAGGCATGCAACTTGCGCGTGTTCCAGGCTATCATGCGCTCTGTTCTCGCTTCCCTAAGCTACTGTGCCTGCGACTACTCCAGGGATCGAGCGTAACGTTCTTCTCGTCGAAGAATATGCCGCTCTCGCGATCGCGATTGAATCGGCTCTGAAGAAATTCGCTCCGCAGCATCACACGCATATCGCTACCTCTTTGGCTGAAGCGCGGTCCATTGCACTCGAGCGAAAGCCGGAATTGATCATTCTCGATTTTGATCCGCCACACCCCGGTGCAATAGCGTTTTTCGAAGAATTGCAGAGCACACTTCCGTCCAGTCGCGTTCTCGTGATCGCTGCCGGGACCTCGCCAGAGATTGCCAGCGAACGCGGCTCGAATGGCGCACTGCAGTTTCTCGAGAAGCCTTTTGAGCTCGTGGATTTCGGCGCAGCGGTGCAAGCGCTTCTTGGACCGTGGAAGGAGACAGGAACTTCGCGCGGGACCTTGCGGGATTTCACGCTCGTCGACGTGATCTCGCTCCTCTGCTTCGCGGGAAGCAACGTGATGATTCAAGTCCACGCGAAGGCCAATCGCAATGGGCAAGTGTATATTCACAAGGGTCACATAGTCCACGCCGTTACCGACGATATGGAGGGTGAGTCGGCCCTTGTTGAAATGCTTCTGTGGAAGGAGGCGCGATTTGTCGAGATCAATAAGCTGCCAGGAATTCCGCAGACGATTCGCGGACCTTGGGGAGCGACACTGGTTCGAGCGCTCCGGGCGGCGAAAAGGCGTGAACCAGCCGTCATCGCTCCGGCCGTCGCCGAGCCCCAGACGCCACGCGCGGTGGCGCCGACGGTAAAGACTGGGGCGAACGTTCTCGTCATCGATGACACTGAAATGCTGCTGATTTTCGTCGAAGATTCGCTTGCACTTGCTGAGCCGAATCTCCAAATCACAACCGCGCTTACCGGTTTGCATGGCGTGAAAGAGGCGGAGCGACTTCGGCCAGATCTCGTCCTCCTCGACTACAGTTTGCCCGATATCAAGGGAGACGAAGTTTGCCGGCGACTTGGATCGAATGAAATAACGGCCGCTATCCCGATTGTGATGATGTCCGGCCATGTTCATGAAATGACCGCGGCGGCAGAAAAACTCCCTAATGTCGTTGCTACTATCGCCAAACCATTCTTGTCCGAGGCGCTCGTCGCGCTTGTTCGACAGACATTGAAAGAAGGGCCGCCGCGCAAGAAACCGTCGATTCCGGTTCCTCAAAAAAAAAGTCATTCGCCGGAGCAAAAGAGCCAAACGGCCAAAATCACAGAACAAAGAGCGGCTTCACCATCCATCGGTGCCCACAAAAGTGAAGCGCCATCGGCGCCGTCTGCTGGGCCGGTGAAGGAAAAGCCCGCCGAACAGAGCAAGCGGGTGTTCGCGCCTGCGCGCGAAGCGGGCATGCCGCCAACGGTGGCAGAGATCATGCGACCGGAAATGTCGATGCCTTCCCGGCCATCGTCAGAAAAACTATCGCCGTGTCCGCGTGAAAAGTGGACCGGAGTCCCTGTTCTTGCGCCGAATGAGGTGTTGCTCGACTTGCCGCTTGATGTCGTCTCCATGCAGTTCGACGCTTCATTCCAAATCGGCTCGATACGCGCACGCCCCGCATCGCCGACAGTAGCAATCGAGATCCCAGCCCTGGCCGCACGCACCGCGCTCCCTTTGCAAACTGCTTTCCGTCTCGGTCCGATCGACCTTGACAGTGCGGCGCGGATTTCAATTGTTCGCCTGGTGCCCACGACGCAGCGTTTTCAGGCCGTCGCGACACACGGGGCGTTTGAGATTGGCGGGGTCACTGTGGTGCCGGCAAATGAGCGCGAGCGATTGCAATTGATGTCGGCTACAACCTCTACCATGACCATGCAATTGCTCGCCGCCCTCGAATTGGAATCAGTCGAGTTCTCAGCGGACCTGGAGGTCAGGCAGCTGGTTCTGCGCTGCCGCAATAGAGCCATGCGCGTGACGCTAAACTCTCAATCCTCTCCAACGCGCATCGGAGCCAGCTTCGAAACCACCATAGTGGAGCTCGACAAAACAGGACACATCAGTGAGCTCACGCTCGCGCCAGTTAGCTAGGCGCCGTCGAGTCCAAGCGCGCTAAACGTTTGGTCGACGTAACGAAAATGGTCATCGAGCGAACAAAGCTCGTCGATCTGCTTCGGCGTGAGCTTGGTCGCGATCGCCGATTCAGCTTTTACGTTTTCAGCGAATGACCTCTCACCCTTCCAGGTTTTCATGGCTGCGCGTTGCACTGCTTCGTAGGCCGTTTTGCGGTCGAGACCTGCGCGAGTAAGCGCGAGCAGGATTGACTGGCTGAAATACAGCCCTCGCGTGAGCCCGAGATTGCGTTCCATATTTTCGGGATGAACGCGGAGTTCATCCACGAGCTCCCGCAGTCTCACTAGCATGTAATCGATGAGCATGCAGGAATCGGGCAAAATGATCCGCTCGGCGCTGGAGTGACTGATATCGCGTTCATGCCAGAGAGCCACGTTTTCCAATGCCGTCACCGCATTCCCGCGGACGACTCGGGACAAGCCGCTCAGCCGCTCACTGGTGATCGGGTTCCGCTTGTGCGGCATTGCCGAACTGCCCTTCTGCCCCTCGCTGAAAAACTCCTCCACCTCGAGAACCTCTGTCCGTTGCAGATGGCGAAATTCGGTCGCCCAACGATCGATTGATGACCCGATTAGCGCCAGAGTCGCGAGAAATTCCGCATGCCGGTCACGCTGTACGATTTGGGTTGAGATCGTCGCCGCGCGTAAGCCAAGCCGCTCGCAAACTTCCCGTTCGATTTTTGGATCGAGGTGCGCGTGCGTGCCAACAGCGCCACTTAGTTTCCCCACCCGGATTCGCTCGCGCGTCTGGGACAGGCGCTCCTCTGCGCGCCCAAACTCGTCGAACATCAAAGCGAGCTTGAGACCAAACGTAATTGGTTCTGCATGGACACCGTGGCTGCGGCCGATCATCGGCGTGCGTTTATATTGCCGCGCACGCTTTGCAATCGTTGTCCGCAGCGCTTTTAAATCTTCGGCAATAATTTTCGCTGCTTCCGTCATCTGAACTGCGAGCGTCGTGTCGAGAATGTCGGACGAAGTTAAGCCCTGGTGAATCCAGCGCGCCGCCGGCCCGATGTAGGACGCGACGTTTTCCAGAAAAGCAATCACATCGTGATTCGTTCGCTTCTCGATCTCGGCGATTTCCTTAATTGAAAACCTGCCTTTTTTCCGAATTTCGGCGGCGTCCTCCTTCGGGATTAGCCCAAGCCGGGCCATCGCCTCGCACGCCAGGGTTTCAATCTCGAGCCAAATCTGGAATTTGCGCTCGTCCGACCAGATTGCGCGCATGTCTGGTCGCGAATAACGGTCAATCACCGCGGCAACATAAAAGCAGGGCGAAAACGCGGAAAGTGTTTATTTCCAATAAAAAAGAAAACGCTCCGGTAATCATATCACCGGAGCGTTTGCGAAAATTAAATATTCCCGAATTAGCAGACCTTCGCTCGCAAGAAGCGGCCATTGTCTTCGACTTTGACTTGGCCACTGCCAAGCAAGTCCGCGACAGCCGCAACCGTTTCACGCGGGCTTTTGGTGCATGAACTGACGGCGAGCACGAGGTCGCCCAGAGAAAGCTTCTGCCGAAGGATTTGGGAATTCTTTTTCATATCCACCCCCTTAGACAGCAGATGAGGTGCCAATGTTCAGTTGCGAATACTTTACGTGGTATTTGGGCTTTGGGAGTGGCTTCTTCCAATGGCGCGGCTGCTCCGGCGCTGACAACTGTGTTTTATTCCTTTACAGCCGGGTTTCGATCGACCCTGCGCTACCGGGCGGGCGGGCTGTCAGCCTTAAAACCAGGACATAAAGCGCGGTCAAAACAAGGACTGCGGCAACAATCATGTGCGATTTTGCCTTCAATGCCGCCGCCATGCCGGCGGGGTCGCGCAGCATTTCGGGGGTGATAGCGGTTTGTCCAAACCAAGCCAAAACCCCGCACCAGACTGCCGAGCCGACAATCGTCATCAGGCTGAATGTCGCGAAATTCATTCGCACGATCCCAGCCGGAATCGAGATCAAATGTCGGATGACCGGGAGCAAACGCGCGAAGAAGATCCCACCGGCAGCATAACGGTTCACCCACATCTCGGCACGAACGAGCTTCGATTGGTTGATAAAAAAGAAACGTCCCCATTTGACGATGACAATTCGGCCGAGCCACAGCGAAACCCAGTAAGTAACGGAGGCGCCAAGCCACGATCCGAATGTCCCGGCCGCGATCACTCCCCAGAGGTTCAGCTTTCCCTGTGCCGCCAGGAAGGCGGCCGGGGGAATCACAATTTCGCTCGGCACTGGAAAAATCGAGCTCTCCATTGCCATCAAAAGAATGATGCCGAGATAGCCCCACTCTTGAACCCAATCGAACCAGACTTGCAGTAAATGATGCACTAGAACATTTCAGATTTCAGACATAGCCTGAACGCCGCGCCGGTAGTTCAATCTGAAATTGTCACTCTGCAATCCAAAAATCTGCCATGTCGATTTACCGCCGCGTTCTTGAATATTACCGCTCGTTCTCCGCGGGGACGTTGATAGGCATTGCTTTCTCCCTCGCGAGCATTGGTTTGAATCTTCTCAAACCATGGCCATTCAAAGTCATTGTTGATTACATTTTGCCCGGTCGGCTCAGCGATTTTCACCCGCCATCCATTTTTCAACGGACACTACAATTCGCCGACGCCGCTCTCACGAAATCGGATCAACTCTCTTCAACCCATTTGATCGCGCTTCTCTGTCTCGCACTCGTTTTGATTCAAGTGCTGTGGGGCCTTTGCAACTTTGCCAGCAACTATGTTTTCGTGAAAATCGGTCTGCAGGCACTGCTGAAATTGCGTACCGACCTCTATTCCCATCTGCAGCGTCTCTCGCTCAAATTTCACGACACCCGTCGGTCGAGCGATTCCAGCTTCCGCGTCGCCTACGATTCGCAGGCTATTCAAACAATTTACAACAAAGGTTTCACCGGGATCTTCGGATCAGTCATCACGCTGATTGGCACCTTCGCCATCATGGTGAGGCTCGATTGGCAGCTGACTCTGCTGTCGCTCGCGATTGTTCCGCTTTTGATTGTGACGATCTATTTTTTTGCCAGTCGAATTCGGCGGGAATCGACCTGGATCCAGGAACAGGAAAGTGCCGTTCTGGCCCAGGCCCAGGAAGGATTAAGTTCGATTCGGGTGGTGCACGCATTCGGGCGCGAAGGATTCGAAGTCTCGCAATTCCACCAACAGGCGCGTGGGAGTTTGCAGGCGAACCTGCGCCTGACTCTGACCACTATGAAGAGCGCACTCCTCATCAGTACGCTGATGGTGCTTGGAACCGCAGCGATGTATTACCTCGGCACGTTGCACGTTCTGGCCGGCACGCTCTCGCTCGGATCGCTGCTCGTTTTCAGCGCGTATCTGCTCATGCTCTATCAGCCCCTTGAGTCACTCACTTACACAGCCTGGGCCATGGAAGGGGCAACCGCCGGTGCTCGGCGTTGCTTCGAGGTGCTCGATCGGCAGGACGACGTCACCGATTCACCGTCCGCAATCGAGATCGAAAAAACGGATGGCGCAATCTCGTTCCAAAGCGTCAGCTTTGGCTACAATTCGGCGCGCCAAGTCTTGCAGGAGATCAATCTGGAAATTGCGCCTAATCAGATCATTGCCCTCGTTGGTGGTACCGGCGCTGGTAAGAGTACGCTATTGAGCATGGTGCCTCGATTTTATGATCCCACGCACGGTCGCCTCATGCTCGATTGCCGCGACCTTCGCCAGATCACCAAGAAATGTTTGCGCGCCCAGATCGCGATCGTTTTGCAGGATACGCTGCTTTTTTCCACGAGCGTGCGCGAGAATATTGCTTATGGCCGGGCTGAAGCGACCGATGAGGAAATTCGGGAAGCGGCCCAACGGGCCCAAGCCGATCAGTTTATCTCACAGCTTCCGCACGGTTACGAAAGCCTGGTAGGCGAGCGCGGGAGTCATCTCAGCGTCGGTCAGCGCCAGCGGATCGGCATTGCGCGAGCCTTCCTGAAAAACGCGCCCATTCTTCTTCTGGATGAGCCAACTTCCGCGCTCGATCCCGCCACTGAAGCGGCCATCATGGAAACGATCAAGGAATTGATGCACGACCGCACCACCCTCATTGCCACGCATCGCATTGCCACCATTCATACCGTGGACCAGATCGTCGTGCTCGACCGCGGGCGGATCGCTGAACAAGGCCGCGGCCCCGATCTCGTCACCCGTGGCGGCGTTTATGCAAAGCTCTACGCTTCCGGGAAATTTGCATGAGTAACGTCAACGCCGATCGGCGAGTAAAAGGTGATTGGTGGGCGGATCCGATTCCCTCGAATGTTGATTTCGGCGAAGGTTTTTATTGCGAGAGTGCTCAAATCTTTCGGCACCTAAAGACACGGCAGCCGCACGCCGTTCGGATCGGTAACCATGTTTCCTGTTATGCCGGATGCTCCTTCGCTATCGGGGAAAATGGATCGGCGACGGTTGGCGATTTCACTCTGCTCAACGGCGCCCTCATCATGGCGGAGGAGCGCATCGAGATTGGTTCGCATTGTCTTGTCTCGTGGAATGTCGGCATCGCCGATTCCGATTTTCACCCTCTTGAACCAGCTCGGCGGCTGATCGATGCCCATGCCCTGGCACCGTTTTACAAAGACCGACCGCCGCGCCCCAAACTCGAAACGCGGCCAGTGATCATTTCAGATAACGTCTGGATCGGGATGAACGCAATTATTCTGAAAGGGGTGACCATCGGCGAGAATTCCGTCGTTGCCGCCGGCGCGGTGGTGACAAAAAGCGTGCCTCCGAATTGCGTGGTCGCCGGAAACCCGGCCATTCTCGCGCGTGAACTGCCGGCCAAATAGGTCGACCCGTTGAAGCGGAAGCGAATTATCGTGATGGGCTTCATGGGTTCGTGCCCAATCGCCGGGGTGATCTGGCAACACCTTCACTACATTATCGGGCTGCAGCGCCTTGGACACGAGGTCTACTACGTCGAAGATTCGGCGCGGCTCCCCTACAACCCCGACACGTTCGAGGTAAACAACGATTTCGCTTATGCCGCCAGGCTCCTGACGCGCCTGGCCAGTGAATTCCACTTCAAGTCACGCTGGTCATTCTGCGCTCGTTACTTGCCCAAATTTCCGACTGCCGGGTTGCCGCTAAGAACGGTTCGGTCGCTCTACAAATCAGCTGACGCGATCCTGAACATCTGCGGGACTCAGGAATTTAATGACGATCTCCTGGCGAACGACCGCATCATTTATGTCGAAAGCGATCCCGGGGTCGAGCAGATCAAGGTCGATAAGCGAGTCCGCTCCACTATCGAATACCTCAAACGTCATTGTGCTCTCTTCACGTTTGGTGAAAATGTCGGCACCGAGCGTTTTCCAGTTCCGCTGCACGGATTGAAATGGCTGTCGACGCGACAACCGGTCGTTACTGATTTGTGGCGAACGGAAAGAAGTCCCGTTCGTGCCGCCGTCCTCACCTCGGTTGCGAACTGGTCCACCAGCGGACTCAAAGACATTCAGTGGCGAGGCAAAAAATATCTATGGAGCAAGTCCGCCGAATTCTTGCGATTTATCGAAGCACCGACGGTCGCGGGCGAAACATTCGAATTGGCGACGGATATTGCCGATGTTAAAACCCGACGGCGGTTCTTACGGAATGGATGGCGTCTTCGCATTCCGCATGAGCTCAGTGTGAATTACTGGAGTTATCGCGATTACATTCGCGGGTCGAAAGGCGAGTTCACCGTCGCAAAAGATCAGTACGTTCGGTTGAATACCGGCTGGTTTAGCGACCGGAGCGCATGTTATTTGGCCGCCGGCCGTCCTGTTGTTACCCAGGAAACCGGCTTCACGCAGATGTTTGGTGGAAACGGCGGCTTTTTTTCATTCCGAGATTTGAACGAAATCGCGGAGGCCGTCCGCGCGATCAACTGCGATTACAAGAAGCACTCTCGACTAGCTCGAGGCCTTGCCCGCGAAATTTTCGAGGCCAAGACAGTTCTTCACTCATTATTGGAACGTGCAGGAATATAAGATTTTGCGGACGACCGGCCGTCCAACAGGAAAAATGTCG